>JAFSKV010000064.1 GCA_017448795.1 Synergistaceae bacterium
CCTTTACCTTGCTGATTAGGCCTTTGGCGTTGATGATGCCCCAATTCTCGCTGTCGGTGTCAGAAATCATGTCGTAAAGCAATATTTCCGCGTCCGTTTCACTCTGTGCTGTTACCTTCCACATTGCTACCCTCCTTTATGTCGTCCGCTGGAGTTGACGTGAAGCCTGCCTCCTCGCGCAATTTCTCCTCCTTGATGCGCTGACGGTGGTTAAGCTCCCAATCCCCGCCCGTAAGCTCCGCTGTCTCACGCTGTCGGGTACTGAAGCCGTTTTCCACTCGCAGAATTGCCGCTTTTACCTCTTTCACCGGGTCAAGTTGCCCCTGACTCGGCCCGGTCCAGTCCGCCCACGAATACGCATAACGTATCATCGGGTCATCAAGGAAGCCGGGAGCTACGACTCTTCCCTTAAGGACGGCCTCCTGTAACCATTCCTCATAGATTGGCTGACAGAAATTCGTTATCCACCAGTTGCGCCAATAGTTGAAGAGCTTCCACGCCTCCAACAATGCCCCGCGTGATGCGCTGTATGAGGACTCGAAGTTCAGGAACAACACTTCCGCCGGAATCCCCAACGCACTCCCAATTTGACGTACCAACGATATAACGAAAGCGTCAAAGGCTGTGTTCGGTCTTGCAGGTGTTACTGATGTTGCGTGTGTCCGCAATGGAAGGTCGCCTATCATCCCGTACATATCGTTGAAGGTGAGATTTTTGACGTTCTCCTTCCACTCTTCAAGCTCTGTCATTTCATTCTTCTGTTGCCCCATATCGCTGGCATAATTCTCTTCACCGATAGCCTCATCGTTCTCATCTCGTGGCTCATGTTCGAAGAATACCGCGAACATTGCACCGATAACCGCCGCCATCAATTCAGCGTCAGAGTAACGCCCCAACTGCTTCAGCGTCTCAATCACTGGCGCAAGGAAAGGGACTCCTCTGTGCTGTCCTATGCGCTCCATCGGCAAAAGGTGAAGGACATTCCTGCGTCCTGTTCGCGCTCCAAATGCCGGGACTCTCACATATTCAAGGCGGGGCTGACCTGTGATTTCGCTCAACGGGTGGCGGTTCGTTATGTGGTAGGCTACGGGCTTGCCGTCAAGGTCAAACTCAACTCCACCGTCAATCATGCTGTTGTATGTCCTAAGCGGCGGGTCTTGAAGTCTGTCCCCCTCAATCAGCGCGATTCTCAGGTCGTAGGGGAAATTCCGCGTGTGTCTCATCGGGAGCATGACTAGGGCATCACCGTTCAGCAACACCGACTTGAAGCACAAGTTCTGTAGCTCGTAGAAATTCATTCCCCGCGTGATGTCGCAGTCCTTACTTTCCGCCCAAAACGCAAATTCACGCTCGGTGTTCTCTTCCCACTGCGAGGCTTCTTCCTCCGAGAGGCCAAGAGTCTCCGCGCTGATACGGCAATTCAGAGTCAAGCCCGGCCCGACTGAGTTCAGGACTATCCTGTCGATTGCTCCGCGTCCGAGAGGTCCGCCCCCTGCGTATAAGTCCCGCGACCGTTCACGCAACAGTTCGAGGTTGTTGGTGATGTCTTCCGCAGGGGATTTCGAGCTGGAATACCACGCTGAGACACTCGGCTTTGTCCGGCTCGCTCCGTAATGTGAGTAGCCCGAATTTTTGACCACGTCAATCTTTCTCATTCTCAATATCCCCTGCCCCCTTTCACATGAACCTTGCGGATTTCTGTCCACTTCTCACCGCACAGACACCAGCAGAATCGTAACTTGTATCCAAGCAGGGATGTTTCCAGAAAATATGGTGTCCGAGAGGCTTTTCTTCCGCAGTTATGGCAGACTCCTTTGCCACGCCGACAGGGATATTTACCTTTGGGCGGTTCTTCCAGCTCACCCCGCCATTCCCCTAAGTACTTTCCGTCCATGTCTGTGTATAGCGTTAGCATCAGCCTTCACCATCCCGGACGCACTACTCTGAATCTTGCGCGGCCTCTGAGCTGGGCTTTCAGGGCGGAGATTTTGCTCTCTAGGGCGGAAATCATGCTCTGAACGTCCTTCAAGTTGGCGCGTGTCAGCTTGAGTCCCTCCATCTCGTAGGACTGCCCGGAGAGTATTGCTTTCTCAGCCTTGTAGTACAGCGTCAGACGGGATTCCGCTATCTGCAACTGCTCCTTGATGGTTGTAGTCATCCTGTATCTCCCCATAAAAAAAGCCCCTCCCATTTGGAAGGAGCTGTGATGTCCTGCTGAATACTTCTGAGAGTTATTGCTGTTGTGTCTCCGTGAACTTTGTGAAGTCTACGAACGGGATATTGCATATGCCATAAGCAGAAGCCGCTGTGATCTGCGCTATAGCAGACCTCAAGTATGACAAAAGCAATGTCGGAGCATTCTGATCTAACAAACGCTTCACCATTTCATCGCTGAGTTCATTTCCCCACCGAAAATCAGCTCGCTCTACCGCACGTATGTAGAATGGAGAATTACCGTCTTTCTCGCCCATTTCTACAGTCAGGTCAACTGTGGCATTCGGTGAGACATTGCTCTTGTTGACAGCAACCCCCATTCTGATTTGCGTCTGTACCTCTTGATTGGGAGGAGCGTCGAAATCTTTGTTCGGCGCAAATTCAAGGTAAGCAAGTACGGGAGTCGTGAACTGAAAGGTACTCTCAGGAACTATGCTGCACATGGCAACCACACACTCCTTACATTTTCTTCACGCTGAGGATTCAGGCCAACAATGGTAGATGACGTACTTTCTACAGCATAAACATACGGTCTCTCAGCACTTGTTCTCATGGTAAGCCCAAGTTTAGCAGAGCTGGAAGATTGTGTGTTTTCGAGGAAAGGCAGTGCAAACCAACCCCCCGCTGTTTGGCCGGGATTGCGTTCTGAAGCACCTTTCGCATCTTCAGCTTCTAGCTCCCTAACATGACATTTCAGCGTTGTTTGCTCTCTCTGAGCATCTTCAATAGCCTCTGTCAGCCCGGCAATTATACTGTCATATACGCTCATTTTCGCTTCCCCCTCACTAAATCAGCTTCGAGAATATCTATCAATTTCCTGATATTATTACACTCTCGATCGGAGAGATCATCTTTCTCGTTTTTAGCGTACACAGTAATCAAGTATACAACATAGAGAACATCGAAATCTACGTAACACACCCGAACGCTATCACGCTTGCCGCGATTATGAAATGCAAAACGCATCTTTCGGAGCTTGCCTGTCCCTTGAATTATCGGCCAACGTTTGGGATTGTCCATAATCTGGTTCTCAAGGTTTCGTAAATCCTCATCTGTAAAACCTAACTTATCCCAGTTTTTAGAAAACTCATGCGTTTGTACAAATGCACGCTTCATTACTGCAATCTCCATAGATGATTTTTGTAATTATATCATTCACATTCTCAGACCGCGCCGGATAAATCCCCCGCTCCCTGATGACACCTTGCGCTTCACGGCGGGCTTCGAGACTTCAGGGGCTTTCGGCTCGTCTGAATGTGTCTGTATCTCCGGCAACTTCAGCTTCGGCATCGGCACAGTGTCGGCCTTCCTGTTACGCCGTTTTCTGTGCGCCTCAAAGTTCGGGTTCAACAGCTCCAACGCACCAGTCGCATATACCCGTGTGTCCAGAGGCTCATTGCGAATGCCCGGCGAACGAGGCTCCCACGTGATTGTGTCCCTGCCCTTCACACGCTTCACTACCATGCGCTCAGACACCAATCCCTTGAAGTACACAGCATCATAGCCCCGGTGATTGCGCTTCACGTCAAGCGGAAAATGACAGTATCCAGCTCCGCGATTCTCCACCTTCAGCCGCGAAAACAACGTACCCTTGATTGTCGTTACTCCCAGCGTAAACAGCACCACATGACGGCGGTTGTTACGGCTCGGCTTGCTGACAGAGGGCATTCCCTCACGGCCTCGTCCAACTATCGCAAAGATATTACGCCGGGCGCGGGGCTTGCAGAATCGGTATACCTCATCGGTGAAGTGTCCCGCGCTGTCGATACACACACAGCCTAACCCCAGCTTGTCCCCGTTGCTGTAGCTCCATGTCTTGCTGAGGAAGTCATCGAGTGCCTGCCATACCTCTTTGAGGCCGGGATCACCGTAGAACACCCGGTACTCTATCCCCCATGACTCATGACCAACTCCCCAGCCGACTACCTCACACTCTAAGCGGTCATCCTGTGTGTCGACTCCGCACGTCAGCACTAACACTCCGTCAGGCAACTCGGCGGGATATTCCTCACGGTGGGACTCTAACGCTTCGGCCTCAATCGCTCCCGCCGTATTCTCATAAGGCAGTCCGAGAGCGGTATTCCACCAGCCTTTGAGCGACTCTTCACCGTTGCGGAATGCCTCCTCATAATCTTTCACAAGCCCCGCCCATGTAGCCCAAGGCGATGCAAAAGCATTCATGTGAAAGCCCCGTATCTTTGTCTGGTCAGGATTCTTCGCTATCCATTTTCCGCGCTCCTGCCCGGCTTTCCATTCGACTTCGTTGTGTACTGCCCCGCACTTCACACACTTCATGACGGGTTCGGGCAAGTCCTTGAAGGCTATCTGTTCCCACGAAAACGGCTGATATTCCCCGCAGGTCGGACAGGGTACGCACCATTCTTCCTGACTGCTCACGTCAAAGCCCTTCCAGATTCGTGAAGTCTGCAAAAGCGTGGGCGTTGACACCCAGACTATGCGCCTGTTCCAGAAATTCTGGGTACGTTTCACCGCAAGCGTCAGAGGGTCGCCTTCTTCACCTGCTGACGGCGGGTATCTGTCTACCTCATCACACAGCAGGACTCGTATCGGCCTTGATGCTAAGGAGACGGGCGAATTTGTCGCCGAGATTGTTACGTGGCCGCCCAGAAATTTCTTGTGCATTATCGTGTTGCCGGAGTCGCGGCTTCGGGCTTCCTTGATTTTCCCGTGCAAGGCTGACGTGTCCCGTATCATCGGGTCTAGCCTGTCCTTCGAGAAACTCTGCCCCATGTCCAGCGTCGGCTGTAACACCAAAATCGGGCTTGGTTCTTGGTCAATGAAATAGCCTATAACGTTAAGCAGAATCTCAGTCTTGCCTACCTGCGCGGCTGTCATGACTATAACGCGCTCAACAAGGGGATTGCTGATTGCGTCCATGATCTCACGCTGATATTCCGCCCGTGAAGTCCGCCATACGCCCGGCTCTGCGCTCGCTTCGGGGGGAATACGCCGGAACTGGTCAGCCCATTGCGAGACCGTCAAATCCGGCGGCGGCAACCATATGCTGTTAATTTCCCTGAACAGCTGATGCTCTGGTGATTTTATCTCCGTCATAGTCCGCAAGCTCCCTCAATGCCTCTTTTATCTCCCTTTCGAGCTTTGTCCGAATCGTCTGCACGTCCTGCCCCACCAGCATCGGCGGGACTTTCGTAGGGATTGCCAGCAGTTTCTTCTTCGCGTTCAGGACGTTATCCGCCCATACTTTGGCGATTGCTGAGGCTCGGTGCAATTCCCCGCGCTGTTCCGCAAGCTCCAACTCCTTCAACTCGGCTTGCGCTGTCGTCAGTCGGGTCTGCGCGGCCTTCAAGCCTTCTGTGTCGAACTGGTTGCGCCAGTATGCTTCAACAACTTCACCGAGTATGTATTCACCATCTCCGGCTTTCGGGATTATCCCTGTCTCAACAAGGCGGTAAAATGTTCGTTCTGGAACTTGGATAAACGCGGCGGCTTCGGAGGGTGTTACCCTGATGTTGCGAAAATCACGGCTCTGTGTCTTACGTCTCGACATTGGCGGGGCGGTCTATGCGGGCTAATAGCTCCCTGATGACTCCCACAACAGAATTGTTCGGGTCATAGCAATTCAGCATGTGCAAGGAGCGTTCAAGGGCTTCGTACATTTCCGGCGCGGCGGCTATCAGTCGGGCGTTCGCAAGTGCTTCCTGTTCGGACATGCCATGAATTATGGGAATAATGGCTATATTCCCGTATTCGACATCACCAGTTTTCACCGACCTAAAGACACGGCATGAAATCCGAATAGTGTGAGCGTCAACTTTCCACTTCCCTTTGGTGAACTCACCCAAGATTTGCTTCCTCCTCGATGATGCTCTTCAACGTGTCGTTTCTCCCTCGCTCGTACCCGCGATTTATCCCGTAGTTTATTAGGTCAATCGCCTCTGTGTTCAAGTACACATTGCTCTTCGAGAGCTTGATTATTTCCTTTAGGAGTGTCCACGTATAGAATGTCAGGGCAATATTCACGCCGCCAATGAAGAACACTATTCCTGCTGACACCCAAACCAGCAATGCCTCACTCATGACTTGCCTCCTTCCCATCAATGCGGTCGAATAACTCTCGGAGTTTGGCTTCACGCGCAAAACTCACGATACCGCCATAATCTGAAGTCGGGATTAGCTCCTCCTTCAACAGCTCGTACAGTTCTGGCGCGGCGGCTATCAGTCGGGCGTTGCCTTCTCCCTCTGGCGTAAAGTAAAAGCAACTTCCGCTTCCTGCGTCTTGTACTCTCGCTATTACTGCACACGTATCCGCGCTGTAAATTACTCCCAACGACTCAAAGTATTCCCATTTTCCGGGCGTGAAGTTACTCATGTTTTCTCCCCTCGTTTCGTGGCAGTGATATTCGGGGCATTTGGCAGTGATATTCCGTCAACCCAGACACCGCAAGGGTCAATTCACTGCCAGCCTGAAATTTCTGACGCTAGACAGCTTCCGGGCTCAGCGGGCTGACCGCAACTCAGAATCGCGTCCCAGTACCTTATTTCACTGACTTTGTGCCACCTGACGGCGAAAAATCCCGAATGTCCTAAAACTAGAAACTCGGACATCAGCCATCACCCGCAAAACCAGC
>JAFSKV010000065.1 GCA_017448795.1 Synergistaceae bacterium
AGGCTGGTCTTGCACCTCGTGGACTTCCGTCATGGCCTGCTGAAGAATGACCGCGAGCTTCAGGAATGGATACGCGGCGAGGGGAAGAATGTATTTGTTGTGTTCACGAAGGGCGACAAGATTTCGCGGGGGAAGTGGCGGTCAACAAGAGACGGATATATCAGGGACGGGCTGTACTCGCATGATGTCCCTGTGGTTACGTCGGCGGAAAGCAAAGAGGGAGTCGGCAAGCTGGGGGAGTTTCTCGTGAAGTTTTTGAAGGACTGTGCTACAATGGCGGAAATTTCAGCAGAAAGGATGTAGACAGATTGCTTTTCGGCGGCTATAATCGAACCACGAACCACGCCATAACTATGCGCTGAAATCCACAGCCCTGACTAGAAGATTCCCGCTCTCATGTCGTGATGATGTGAGGGCGTTTTTGTGTGCGGGATGGAGGGGCGGCCATGTTTAAGCGTATAAGAAGGAGGCTGATGGACAAAATTTACGGTAATAGCCCGGTGCTTGGCTGTGCGTTAAGAGGTCTGTTTGCCACGCATCCGTGTAAGGCTGCTATACTGTCGCTTTACATGCTTCCTGTACGTAATGCCTTCAAGATTGCGTTCACCCAAGAGCATACGTTTAGCGTCTCGAAAGAGTACTATGACGAGCTTCATAGTCTGCTCCATATCGCGAAGGCAGAAGGCCATGAGCTTATGCGGACTGGTGATGAAAATGACGGAGGCTATGTCATGCTCGACGATTTGCCCGGAGGAATCGCCTACTCGTTCGGAATTGCCAGGAATGTCTCGTGGGACAGGGACATGGCCTCGCGGGGCTATGATGTCTACATGTACGACCATACGATTGACAGCCTCCCCGAAGAGAACGTGCGCTTTCACTGGAGCAAGCTCGGAATTGGGGACGGAAGCGGCAATGATGTGTTGTTGAAGACATTGGAGGAACTAATCGCGGTCAACGGCCATGAAGGAAAGAGCGACATGATTCTGAAGATGGATGTCGAGGGGGCAGAGTGGGGATTCCTTGAGAGCGTGAAGCCTGAGACATTGCTACGGTTCAGGCAGATATTGTTCGAGTTTCATGGTCTCATGGATCCCAAGAAATACGGCCTTAGTGTCAAGTATTCCCGTATTCTGGAGATGCTCGAAAAGGTTAACGCAAGCCATCAGCTCATTCACCTTCACCCTTGCAATTTCAGTAATTGTGCTTCATTTGGCGGAAAAATTTTCCCTCAAACAGTCGAGGCAACGTATGTAATCCGCGACAAATACAAATTCGAACAGGATTACGACGTGGAGCTTCCGCTGGAAATTGACGCGCCGGACAGAAGAGGAGTGCCTGATATTGATTTGGGTCGATGGAACAGAGACGTTTCACATGATGCTGAGACGATAACGTCAATCGTTAGAGTAATGTAACTCATTGTCAGCCTCTCGTTCTTTGGGGGGCTGATTTTTTTTTTGCCCGCCAACCCCGTATGATATACTAACCCCGCAATCCCAGCAGAAAGGACGCGGACAAGGTGAAGCCTAGCGCAAGAGAATTTGTACGCTCACTGTCAGAAAAACTCTCAGGTGGAAATCCTCTCATCTCACACATAGCCCGCAGGGAGTTCAACAAAGGCAACTACATCAGGGCGGCTATCCTCATGCTTTACCTTCTTCCCGCAAGAAAGTATGTCAGGCTTGATGAGGTCGTGAGGAAGTGCGGCGTTTTCACGGATCCGGAATATTACGATGGGCTTCAGGAGCTTCTTCATGTCGCATTGACGAAAGGCTTCAGCCTCGTACGTATTGGGCGACAATAATGACGGCGGGTATATCATGCTGGACGACCTGCCCGGCGGAATCGCGTACTCGTTCGGAATTGCCCAGAACGTTTCGTGGGACAGGGACATGGCCTCACGCGGCTACGATGTCTTCATGTATGACCACACAATCAGCAGGCTCCCGGAAAGCAACCCCCGCTTTCACTGGAGCAGGCTCGGACTCTCGGACGGCTCTTCACAGGATGACAGGCTGAGGACTCTTGAGGAGCTTATCACAGCCAACGGCCATAAAGACAGGCGGGATATGATCCTGAAGATAGATGTTGAGGGGGCTGAATGGGGCTTCTTGGAGACGGTGAGGCCTGAAACACTCGCGAAATTCAGCCAGATAACATTCGAGCTTCATGGAATGATTAACCCCGCACAGCCTAGTAAGACACTCAACGCTCTTCGCAAACTCAACGCAACTCATCAGCTCATACACCTTCACCCAAACAACAACGCCAGCTGCATCACAGTTGGAGGAAAAATTTTCTGCAACACCCTCGAAGCCTCGTACGTCTTGCGGGAAAATCACAGCTTCGTTCAGGACTACGACGTGAGCCTTCCGCTGGAAGTTGACATGCCTGACGCGAAGCCCCTTCCTGATATTGAGCTGGGACAATGGAACATTAAGGCCGAATGCGGAGAAAGGATTATCGTTTCAGCAAGAGCAATATGAATCCCGCCAGCCTTCCGAAATATTGGGAGGCTGATTTTTTTGTGTGGTATACTAACCGTGCTTTAATCCCAAAACGCCCATACTAAGGCCAAAGGTGTCATGCTGGATTTCAGCGTGATGATTTTGGGCGCAAGATTATAACCTTTAAGGAGGCAAATTGTTTTTATGGCAGTAGCAAGCATGAAGCAGCTTCTCGAATGCGGAGTCCACTTCGGACATCAGACACGCCGCTGGAACCCCAAGATGAAACCCTACATCTTCACCGAACGCAACGGAGTCTACATCATCGACCTCCAGAAGACCGTGAAAGGCCTCGACCGCGCTTATGACTTCATCCGCGAGACAGCCGCGGCGGGCGGGCACGTCCTCTTCGTGGGGACTAAGAGGCAGGCCCAGGACACAATCCGCGACGAGGCGACAAGGTGCGGGCAGTACTACATCAACCAGAGATGGCTCGGCGGACTCATGACCAACTTCCCCACAATCAAGCGCAGAATCTCACGTATGCTCGAACTCAGGCGCTACGACGAGGAAGGCACATGGGAGGATTTCACCAAGAAGGAAGTCGCCGCCCTCAAGAAAGAACAGCTCAAGCTGGAGAAATATCTCGGCGGAATCGCGAACATGGCCGCAACACCCGACGCGATTTTCCTGATTGACCCACGCCGCGAGGAAAACGCAATCGCCGAGGCTCGCAAGCTCCACATCCCCGTCGTCTCAATTGTCGACACCAACTGCGATCCTGAGATGATCGACTACCCCATCCCCGGCAACGACGACGCAATCCGCGCAATCAAGCTCATCACCGGGCTGATGGCCAACGCCGTAATCGAGGGCAGGCAGGGAGAGGACGCAGTATTAATCCCCGTCCAGGAACTCAGCGAACCCGAAGCAATCAGCAACGAGGAGCTTATCGCCGCAAGTGAGAGGCTCTACGAGAAGTACGAAGGCAACATCGACGACGAAACCAGAGAGGACTAACGACAATGGCAGAAATCACAGCCGCAAAGGTTAAGGAATTACGCGAGCGCACCGGCTCAGGGATGATGGACTGCAAGAAGGCTCTTGCCGAGACCGGGGGCGACATGGAGAAGGCTATAGACTACCTCCGCGAAAAGGGGCTCGCCAAAGCCGCGAAGAAAGCCGAACGCACAGCCGCTGACGGAAGGGTGTTCTACATGGTCAGCGATGACGGCAAGCTCGGTGTCATGATTGAGCTGAACAGTGAGACCGACTTTGTAGCCAAGACTGACGAGTTCAACGGGCTGGGCGACAAGATAGTAACCCACCTTGCCGCGAAATCGTTTGACGACGTTCCTTCACTCCTCGCGAGCGCGCACGAGTCAGGCGGTACGGTGAACGACCTCGTAACAGCAATCATCGCGAAACTGGGTGAAAACATCGTGCTGAAGAGATTCGCCCGCTACGATGCCGCCAACGGAAAAGCCTTCTGCTACATTCACAGCAACTACAAGGTCGGCGCGCTGGCAGAGCTTGAGGCTGACGACAAGGCCGCCCTCACCAAGGATGAGTTCGCGGAGCTGGGACACGAGATTTGTATGCAGATAGCCGCCGCGGCTCCCCAGTACTTGGTCTCAGACGAAATCCCGGAGGATGTCATTGACCGCGAGAAGGCAGTTTACCGCCAGCAGCTCATCGATGAGGGCAAGCCTGCCGACAAGGTGGAGAAGATCATCCCCGGCAAGCTCAGGAAGTACTTCGAGACAGTGTGCTTGCTTGAGCAGGAATACATCCGCGACACCGACAAGAAGGTAAAGGACATAATCGCGGAAGCCGGAAAGAAGCTCGGCGCGAAAATCACGGTGAGACGGTTCGAGCGTTTCGCGATAGGCGAGTAACAGGACAAGTGAATATCCCCGGTGTGAGTGAGGAACTTTGCGCTGGGGATTTTTTCATCAACGGAGGCTGATATTATGCCAAAGTACAAGCGTGTGCTGCTGAAGCTGTCGGGCGAGGTTCTCGCGGGGAAGAATCATGTCGGAATTGATTTTGCGACTGTGAGGGATTTTGCCGCAGGTTTGGCCGAAATAAGGAACGCTGGAATCGAATTGTCCCTCGTCATTGGCGGAGGGAACATGCTTCGTGGCCGTGATGCTGAGGAGCTGGGCTATGACCGCGTGAGCCTCGACGGAATCGGGATGCTCGGAACTGTCATGAACGCCCTGGCCGTCAAGACCGCCCTCGAAGCCGTCAACGTCCCCGCAAAAGTCCTGTCAGCAATCGCAATCCCACCAATAGCCGAACTCTACAGCCGTGAACATGCCCGCGAATGCCTCAAGGCCGGGAATGTCGTGCTTTTTGCGGCGGGAACAGGGCATCCCTTCTTCTCGACTGATACGGCGGCAGCACTCAGGGCGGCGGAATTAGGACTCGACTGCGTGATTAAGGGTACGAAGGTTGACGGGATTTATGACCGCGACCCCAACAAGTACCCTGACGCAAAATTTTTCCCGGCACTGACATACAGCGAGGCAATTTCACGGAATCTTGATGTTATGGACATGGCCGCGTTCACCCTGTGCAGGCAGAGCAGGATTCCCGTGTGGGTGATGAGCATCAATGACTCCGCCTGGGTCAGGAACATCATAGACGGGGCGGACGTAGGAACAACCGTAAAGGAGGACTGAATATCAATGCCAGACGTATTATCTGAGCTTCGCGCGAACATGGACAAGGCAGTAGCTTTCTTGCAGAGTGAGTTTCTCTCGATACGCACAGGCCGGGCGCACCCGGGGCTCGTCAGCGACATCAAAGTAGACTACTACGGGACACCCACGCCCATAAAGAGCCTCGCCAACGTAACAATCCCCGAAAGCCGCTCGATACAGATTGCGCCGTTCGACAAGACCGTGCTGAAAGCGATGGAGAAGGCAATACTCGCCGCCAACATCGGGATGACCCCCCAGAATGACGGGCAGGTTATACGCCTGACACTCCCGGAGCTCACTAAAGCCAGGCGTGTTGAGCTGACGAAATTACTTGCGAGGAAGGCGGAAGAGTCGAAGGTCGTAATCCGCAACTACAGGCGCGACGCGATAGAGGCCCTCAAGAAGCAGGAGAAGGCATCGGAGATAACGGAGGATGACCTGAAGAAGCTCACGAAGGAAGTCCAAGACGTAACCGACAAATACATCAAGAAGATTGACGAGGTCTACAAGGTCAAGGAGAAAGAAGTCCTCGAAGACTGACGGGGAAATCACAAGGCTGTTTGCTGAGGCCGTAATCACATACACGCGGCCATGAAAGGAGAAATCGCACGGGATGGAAGAAGCAAGCCAGTACAATTCACCGGGCTACACTACATTCAAGATGAAGATGAAGAAGCTCATCGGCATAGATCTTAATTCCTACAAGGAGCAGATTCACAGGAGGACGCATGAATTGATGTCCCGCTGGGGATGCAAGACCTACGATGAGTACTACGACATGATAAGCAAGGACGAGAAGAGGCTACGCGAGTTCCTCGACCACCTCACAATCAACGTCTCAGAGTTTTTCCGCAACGACACGCAGTGGTGGAAGCTGAGGGACAAAATCATTCCCGAACTCATCGCTAAGCGCAAAACAAAACGCCTCAAGCTCTGGAGCGCGGGATGTGCCACAGGTGAAGAGCCTTACTCCCTCGCAATACTATCTGCTGTCTGCGGACTGGACACAATGAACCCTGTATTAGCCGCCGACATAGACCAGGGCGCAATCTCAACCGCTCAGAGGGCAAATTACCGCAAGGCACAGCTCCTCAACGTCCCCAAGGAATACCTCGCCAAGTACTTCACCACAAGGGACGCGGGCGCAACATATGACGTGAACGCCGACATAAAACGCCGCGTGAGCTTCAAGCGCATGAACATGATAGATGACGCTTTCGGCGGGAATTTCGACCTCATACTGTGCAGGAACGTCGTAATCTACTTCACGGCCGAGACAAAGGACAAGCTGTATCACAAGTTCTATGACGCGCTTGCGCCTGGGGGGTATTTCCTCGTGGGGTCAACAGAGCAGATATTCGGCTACCAGAAAATAGGCTTTGTTTCAGCAGGCCCGTTCCTTTACACGAAGAATTAGCGGGCAATGTATGAGTTCACCCTGACAAATTCCGTGAATGACGCGGTGCAGAGGCTTTGCAGGCAGACGGGCTGGACTAAGATACGCCGTATCATGATCAGAGTCGGAGGCATAAGGGAAGTAAACCCTGAATTGATGGCGTTCATATTCGCCGCGGCCGCAAAAGATACGCCTGCTGAGGGCGCAGTTCTGTCGGTGATGCTCCTGCCTGTAACAGTAAAGTGCCGTTCATGCGGGAAAATTTCGGCGCGTGATGACTCTGATTTCGCCTGCTCCTTTTGCGGAAGCAGGAATGTGCAGATATTATCAGGGCTTGAGTTCAACATAGAAGCCCTCGAAGTGGAGAGCAATAATCCCAGCTATGACTGAAAACGGAAAAAGTATACTGCTCGCCCTGTCACCAAGACAGCAGGAAGCAGTACAGTACATTGACGGGCCTTTGCTTGTTCTCGCAGGTGCAGGGAGCGGAAAGACCCGTGTTTTGACGCGCAAAATAGCATGGCTCACAGCCGAAAGAATAGCAGACCCCCGCAGTATCATGGCCGTAACGTTCACCAACAAGGCCGCCGGAGAAATGAAGTCCCGAATCAATTCCCTAGTCCCAAACTCAGCAGGAATCTCAGCCGGGACATTCCACGCTTACGGACTCAGATTTCTTTTCCGTCATCCTGAGCAATGCCGGGAATTTGCCGGGCTTAAGCCTGATTTCTCGGTCTTGGACAGGAACGACAGCAGGGTACTCGTTCAGGAAATCATGAGGGAGATGAAGTTCCCGGAGAAAGAGTCTTCCCCCGCGTCAATGCTTGAGCTTATATCACGCGACTATATGACGTGGACACCAATCCCCCATGAGACGACGCTTGATGATGAGAACGTGTACAAGCTGGCAAAAGAATACCGCAGGCGGCTGCGTGAGCTTAACGCGGCGGATTTTGACGACCTCATGATACTTCCCCTTGAGATTTTCAGGCAGGACATAGACACTCGCAGGCGCGAACAGTCCCGGATAAGCTGGCTTCTTGTCGACGAATACCAGGACGTGAACAAGCCTCAGTACCTGCTGATACGCTACCTTGCCGGGCCGAATTGCACAGTGAATGTTGTGGGAGACCCTGACCAGTCAATATACGGCTGGAGGGGCGCGGAGATAGGAATGATACTTCATTTCACGGACGATTTTGACGGCGCGAAAACTATAGTCCTCGATGAAAATTACAGGTCAACAGGAAACATCCTCACGGCTTCCAACGCGTTAATCCGCAACAACAAGGCTCGCCTCAAGAAGAACCTTCACACAGCGAAATCATCAGGCGAAAAGGTTTACACGCTGATGTCCCAGTCAGATTTTCAGGAAGCAGACTTTCTCGTGAGCGAAATCGAGCGTCTTGTGTCTGTCTACAACTACAGCTACAGCGATATAGCCATTCTATACCGTCAGAACGCACTAAGCCGGGTCTACGAAAACAAGTTCCTTGAGAACGATATACCCTACAGGATAATCCGGGGGCTGTCGTTCTATGAGCGCATGGAAGTCCGTGATGTCCTCTCAGTCCTCAGAACAGCAATGAACCCCTTTGACAGGTCAGCCTTTGACAGGGCGGCAGGCTTCGCGGTGAAGGGAATGGGTGCCAAACGCCGCGAAAACTGGTACGAGTGGCTCGCATCACAGCCTGAAGATGTCCAGAATGACCCGGTCAAAATCTGGAGCATAACAGCCGGGGGAGCATGGCCGGTGAAGGGTCAGTTGGGCGAAAACATGAGGGCTTTTGCGTCCCACATGTGCGCGATTCTGGGAATGGCCGACGACGGAATCAAGCCCGCAATCGATTACGTTCTTGCTGACATGGGATATGAGGCTTACATCAAAGGCTATGACCCTGAGACTTACCGGGACAGGCTCGAAAACGTCAGGGAGCTGAAATCTGTTGTTCCTGACGGGAATCTGTCTGAGACACTCGCAGAAGCCGCGCTGTTCACTGACGCTGACACTGACGGAAATTCGGAGGACGCTGTAGGACTGCTGACACTTCACGCCTCTAAGGGGCTGGAATTTCCCGTAGTCTTCATTGTGGGAATGGAGGAGGATATTTTCCCTCACTCACGCGCTAAGGACAATGATGAAGAGCTGGAAGAAGAACGCAGGCTATGCTACGTGGGAATGACGCGGGCGGAAGAAAGACTCTACCTTACGGCGGCAAGGTCAAGGAGGCTTTACGGCACTGTGAAGGAAAACGAGCTTTCACGCTTCCTGTTTGAGATCCCTGACGGCTGCAAGAAGACAGATGACAGGGGAAAACGCCCGGACTTCCGGGACAGGCCCAGGACATTCTACAGGGACAGGGGACGAGGCTATGACAGTTACGGCGGTTACAGGGGAAATAGGCTCTGGTAAGTCCACAGTCTCGGCTGTATTAGCCCGGCTCATGGAGTGCAGGCTTGTTGACGCTGACAAAGTCGCCGCTGAAATCTGGACGCGCCCGGACGTTAAGGAAGCCGCTGTATCACGCTGGGGCAACGGCATTCTTGATGCTGACGGAAATATCATCAAGGCTGAGATTTCCCGGCGTATTTTTGCGGACGATGACAGTTACAGGTTCTGCGACTCTCTCATTCACCCGCTAGTCATGGATGAGATTCACGGGCTGGCGGGTGATTCTGACATTGTCGCGGAGATTCCTCTTCTGCCGGAAGCCGGGCGGCCTTCATGGGCTGACCGGGCTGTGTACGTCATGGCCGGGTTCAGCGTGAGGGCTGAGAGATGCCGGGCTAGGGGCTGGGATGACGACGAGCTTTTACGGCGTGAGAAGTTCCTGCTTCCTGAGAGTGAGCGGATTGCGGTGTGCGATTATGTCATACGGAACGAAGGCAGCCTCGCGGATTTGGAGGGGCAGGCCGTGAAATTCTTACAGGAGAATGATAGATGACCAAAACAAACGAAGTACCAGAAAGAAAAGATATTCCCGAAAATTTCAGGTGGAACCTTGAGGCAATATATCCCACGTTTGACGACTGGCAGAAGGCTTTTTACGATGTATCAGCCAAGATTGACCGTCTCAGGAGCTACGAGGGAAGACTCGGCGAAGGCTCGTCAACACTGCTGGCCTTCATCAAGGATGACGAGGCATTGACGCTTGAGCTTGAGAAGCTGTACGTTTTCGCCAACATGAAATCTCACGAGGACCTGCGCGAGTCAAAGCCTATGGAGCTTGCCGGGCTTGCAGAGTCCCTCATGGTGAAATACGCGGCGGCCGCGGCATTCTTTGAGCCGGAAATTCTCGCCCTCCCTCATGACTACATCAACGACTGCATCAAGAATGAGCATGAGCTGACACGCTACGAGTTCTTTTTCCGCAAGCTCCTCCGCGAACGTGAACACATCCTCCCGCATGAACAGGAAGTGCTGCTCGCTAAGGCCGGAGAAATGCGCTCAGTCCCGGAAAATGCCTTCACCCTCCTCACAGATGCTGACATGAAATTTCCCGACATAACGGACGAGGACGGCAATGTGTCAGAGCTGACCGAGGAACGCTGGTACAGGTTCAGCAGGAGCCGGGACAGGAGAGTCAGACATGACGCTTTCATGGGGATATACGGGACGTACGCGAAATTCAGGAACTCAATCGCGGCCATGTACGCAGGCTCGGTGAAGGGCGATGTCTTCTACTCACAGGCCCGGAAATACTCAAGCTCCCTAGATATGGCGTTGTTCTCTGAGAACGTCCCGGAAGATGTCTACGATCATGTTGTAGGCACAGCCCGCGAATTTTCCCCGCTAATGCACAGGCTTGTTGCTCTCAGAAAGAAAGTCTCAGGCCTGGACGATTTCCGCTTCTACGACATAAGCGCGCCGATGACACAGGAGCCGGAAACAAGAATAGATTTCCCGGACGCTGTGGAGCTGGCCGTGAAGGCATTAGCCCCGCTAGGTGATGAGTATCTTGCTGACTTCAAGGACGGAATAGCCTCACGCTGGATTGACATCTACGAGAACAAGGGCAAACGCAAGGGCGCGTACTCATGGGGAGCATACGGGACTCATCCCTATGTGTTGCTCAACTATGACGGGACACTTCACGATGTCTTCACGCTGGTTCACGAGATGGGACACAGTATGCACAGCTACTATTCACGCAGGACACAGCCCCAAGTCTACGCTGACTACACGATACTGCTTGCAGAAGTCGCGTCAACCACAAACGAAGCCCTCCTCCTCGAATACCTGCTGAAGAACTCGCCCAGTCCCGAAAACCGCAAGTGGCTTCTCAGCTACTACTATGACATGGTGCGGACGACATTCTTCCGCCAGGCCATGTTCGCGGATTTCGAGCGCGAGACACATTCATACGCCGAGTCCGGGGGAGTGCTGACACCCGATTACCTGTCGGAACTGTGGCAGAAGCTCAACGCGGAGTATTACGGCCCGGACTTGGTGATTGACCCGGAGCTTTGCGCGGAATGGGCGAGAATCCCGCACTTCTACACGGCCTTCTACGTCTACAAGTACGTTACAGGCTTCACAGCGGCGAATGCTTTTGCGTCATCAATACTTGCTCACGAGGACAAGGCGGCTGAACGTTACCTGAGATTCCTCAAGAGCGGCGGGAGTGATTACAGCCTGAACATCTTGCGCAGGGCAGGGGTTGACCTTACGAGCAGTGAGCCGTTCGGGCGGACTATGAAATTCTTTGAGGAGAGGCTGGACGCATGGGAAATGTGAGGCTGATTGCGTTTGACCTTGACGGGACTCTGTTCAACGACAAGAAGGAAGTTACGCCTGAGACGTTCAGGACTCTTGAGCGGGCAGCGGAAATGGGGATTGAGATTGTCCCGGCTACCGGGCGTTTCTGGGACGCTATACCCGACAACGTGAAGGCACTGGATTTCGTGCGTTACGCTCTGACGCTGAACGGGGCGGCAATATTCGACGTGAAGGAACGCAGGACGATAGCAGAGTTCCCGATTCCTGCAATGAGGGCTGAGACATTGTGCCGTGTGTTCGGGGATTTGGGCGTTGTGTATGACTTCGTGGCTGACGGGAAGGGCTACATGAGGCGCGACAACTACGAGAGGCTCGCGGAAGTAATGATAGGCGAGTGGCAGGTGAAAATCGTGCGTGACATGCGCTCGCCTGTTGATGATGTCTACGATACTTTGAGCCGTGTCAGCGGTGTTCAGAAAATGCAGATATACACTAAGGACGCGGAACTCCGTGCGAATCTCATGAAGTCCCTTCCTCATGTGTTCCCCCGCCTGCTGTTCACGTCGTCAGTCCCCAACAACATCGAGATCAACGACACCCGCGCCAACAAGGGGGACGGCCTGAGATTCCTTGCCGGTCATCTTGGAGTGGCGATGGGTGATACGCTGGCTTTCGGTGACGGGCTGAATGATATTGCTATGATTGAGGCGGCCGGGATTGGTGTCGCTATGGGGAATGCCGCTGACGAAGTGAAGAATGCCGCTGACTATGTTACCGTCGACAATAATAATAACGGTGTTGCTGAAGGGATAAAGAGATTTTGCTTCGGTCAGTAACAATAATAGCCTTGTGCGTGGATATTGAGCATATAGGGCGGCTGTGGCTGTCTGACCCTAACGCCCTTGTGTTCAATTACGGAATGGCATTCAGCATCCTTCAGGACATGCCGGGCCTGAGCACTGCGCTGTCGCTGCTCGCGTGCGTGATGATCGGGCTTGTGTTTGTCTTCGGGGAGCTGAACGGGGGCGAGCGACTGGGCTTCTCCATAATGCTTGGGGGTGCTGTGTCGAACTGCGCGGAGAAACTGATACTGGGTTACGTGATTGACTGGATACACCTTCCGTTCATACCGCTGACGATTAATATTGCTGATATTGAGGTGTCATTAGGGGCGTTGATTGCGTTCGTGAATTTCTGGAGGTGAGAGACTCCCCCGCGATTCCTCACAAGAGAGCCTCAATCTACTTCATCAAGTCCGCAATCGTTATCCCGTCAAAGAACCCCTGAATCATCCCTCCGAGTTTCTTCCACATGGGAAGAGTCCGGCATTCCCCCGCACGAGGGCACGTGTTAGGCTCGCACGACACACACGCAACAGGCGCAAGCTCCTCATTCATGGCCGCAAGAACATCACTCACCCGGCAATCCTCCGGCCTGACACTGATACGGTAGCCGCCGCCGACTCCGTGCTGTGCCTCAACTAACTTCCCCCGCGACAGCAAGGCCATGAGCCGCTCTGCGTACTTCTTTGAGACTTCCTGACGCTCCGAAAGCTCCTGAGTAGTGATATATCCCCCGCTGTCATTCTCCGCAAGGTCAACAAGAAACCTCAGCGCATACCTTCCGCGTGTCGAAATCAGCATTTACCCCTTCACTGCCTCGAATCCGTGCTGTAGGTCAGCAAGAATATCATCAATATGTTCCGTGCCGACTGAAAGACGAATCGTTGTCGGACGAATCCCGCATGACAGCAATTCTTCTTCACTCAGCTGTGAGTGTGTCGTTGATGCCGGGTGAATGACGAGCGATTTCACGTCAGCAACATTCGCCAGCAGCGAGAACAATTCCAGGCTCTCAGTGAACTTCTTGGCGGTCTCAGCAGTCCCCTTTATGTCGAACGTGAATATTGACCCCGCGCCGTTGGGATAATACTTGGCGTAAAGCCCGGCCTGTTTCCCTGTCTCAAGCGACGGATGATTGACCCGCTCAACCTGCGGATGACCCTTCAGGAATGAGACGACCTTAAGCGCGTTCTCAACATGGCGCTCAACCCTAAGCGACAAAGTTTCGAGCCCCTGCAGCAGCAAGAACGAGTTGAACGGGGACTGACACGCCCCAAGGTCCCGCATGAGCGTGGTGCGCAGCTTGATGATGTACGCGAGCTTCCCCGCGGCTTCCGTGAACTTCACGCCGTGATATGACGGATTGGGCTGTGAGAGTCCGGGGAACTTGTCATTCTGAGACCAGTCGAAATTTCCGCCGTCAACCACAACTCCCCCCATGACCGTGCCATGTCCGCCGATGAATTTCGTTGCCGAATGTACCACAATGTCCGCCCCGTACTCAATCGGCCTGCACAGGTAGGGCGTGGCAAATGTGTTGTCGATTACGAGGGGGATACCGTGTTCGTGGGCTACTTTTGCGACTGCCTCAATGTCGACAACGTCAGAATTTGGGTTGCCGAGCGTCTCAGCGTAAAGCAGTTTCGTGCTGGGCTTGACGGCCTTGGCGAAATTCTCCGGGTCTGACGGGTCAACGAATGTAGTCGTGATTCCCTGCTCCGGGAGGGTGTTGGCGAAAAGATTGAACGTACCGCCGTAAAGGTTGGTTGACGAGACCACATGACTCCCGGCTGTTGCTATGTTCTGGACGGCGTAAGCTATTGCCGATGATCCTGACGACGTGGCCAGCGCGCCCGCTCCCGACTCCAACGCCGCAATTCTCTTCTCGAACACATCATTTGTCGGGTTCATGAGGCGTGTATAGATGTTGCCGGGGGTTGTGAGGGCGAATCTTCCTGCCGCTGTTGCCGAGTCCTTGAAGACGTATGACGTTGTCGCGTAAATCGGCACTGCCCTTGCGTCTGTGGTGGGGTCGGCTGTTTCCTGGCCTGCGTGAAGCTGGATTGTCTCGAACTTGTACTTGCTGTTAGTCATTGCGCTTGTGTCCTTTCTTGTGATGTTTGCCGGGGGGATGTCAGGTGATGAAGCCGCGCTGTTCCTCCGTGAAAATATCCGCTCAAGAAGTCTGCCTATGCTCATTAGCACACCTTCTCAGTATGAAATCAGTTGCGGAAATTCTACACGCTTAACTCACAAAGTCAAGCCTCACAAATTGCCGGGACATTGGCGGGGTCTGCGGAATATTCGTGATGACGTTCCTGCGTGCTGCTGGCCGTGCGGTGATACATGGCGGTTATTTCTTGATTATATGCAGTAATAATCATCAATGTAAGCGTTATAATTGACAAAATTTCTGCTTAAGACTAATATTCGTCCCAAAAATTGCAGGGGAGGTTTTCGCGGTGAAGGTAACAGAAGAAGAGCTTTGCCGGCATTCTGACAGCGTGAACGAACAATTAGCTCGTTACGGGGTCAAGTTCGGCATCTACAGGAACGGGGAATTTCACGAGCAGTTGTTCCCATTTGACGTGATACCAAGAGTGATAGGGAGCGGGGAATTTGTGTACCTTGAGCGCGGACTTAAGCAGAGAGTCGCGGCACTTAATGCGTTTCTGAGGGACATATATTCTGACAGGAAGATTATTGCTAACGGGGTAATCCCTGAAGAGTTCGTGTTCTCAGGAAGCGGCTACCTTGCGCAGTGTGATGGTGTCTCGCCGCCGGGAGGAGTCTATTCCCACATATCAGGCATTGACCTTGTGCAGGGCAAAAACGGAAGCTGGTACGTCCTCGAAGACAACCTGCGCATTCCGTCGGGAGCCTCATACCCCATGGTAGCCCGCGAGCTGTGTATGAGGAGCATCCCGTCAGCATTCTCCGACAATCTCACGGAGGACAACAGGAATTACCCGGAGCTTCTGCGCAAGATGATGGACTACGTGAACACTGGCGGGCATTCCGTCATACTCACGCCGGGACGCTTCAATGCCGCATACTTCGAGCATTCGTATTTTGCCGAAAGGACGGGGGCAAGGCTCGTAACGTGCGAGGATTTGACGGTCGAGAATGACAGGCTGTATTTCATCGATTACTCAGGCAAGAAGGAGCAGGTCGGCGCGGTCTACCGCAGAATCTCGGACGAATATATTGACCCGGTCAGCTTCAACAGGGAGTCGCTCATCGGAGTCCCGCACATTTTCGACATCTACAGGAAGGGCAATGTCGCTCTCATCAACGCCCCAGGCAACGGCGCGGCTGACGACAAGGGGATATATTACTTCGTCCCGCGGATGGTGAAGTACTATCTCGGTGAAGAAGCTATCTTGCAGAACGCCCCGACATACCTGCCGTATTACGAGGAAGATATGAAGTATGTACTCGCGAAATTCGACAGCCTCGTGATTAAGGATGTTGCTGAAGCCGGGGGGTATGGTGTTGTTTTCGGAAGCAAGCTGTCAGCAAAAGAGAAGGCTGACTTCATGGCCATGCTTAAGGCCGAACCCAGGAGATTCATCGCGCAGGAAGTGATAGACTTCCGGGACATTGACATTTACGAGGGCGGAATTAGAGTCCCAAGAAAAGCAGACCTGCGGGCGTTCGTGCTGACGGGTGATGAGCCTGTTGTGTGGAAGAGCGGGCTGACCAGATTTTCCCGCAACCCCGACTCCTTCATCGTGAACTCATCACAGGGCGGGGGCTTCAAGGATACGTGGGTCATGAAAGACTGAAGGAGGGCTATTGATGTCGATATTGTCATGCGGTAACAGCGGGCGTTTGTTCTGGCTTGGGCGGTACACTGAGCGGGTATTCACTGGAATCCGGGCATTGCCGGGACATTCCGGGATGTGGACTGAGGCAGAAGCGGAAAAATGTTTTGACGGCAGCAATCCCGAATCCCTGTATTGCAGCCTCATGTATGCTTACGACAACGCAATAGTCCTGCGGGACGAAATAGGCAGCGACACATTCAGCTACATTCAGATGGCGGTCTACGAGATGAACTCGGCGAAGAAATCCCACGCTCCGATGCTCAACCTCCAGAAGGTCAGCGACAACATAGCGGCTTTCTGGGGCATGGCCGATGACGCAATCAGTGATGAGAACGTCAGGGGGATAATCAAGCTCGGCAAGAGGATTGAGCGTGTTGACCTTTACGCGAGGGGGAATGCAGGCAATGACGAGATACGCCGGGAAGTTACGCGCCTCACGTACAGAATCGAGAAGACCGGGCTTCATTATGACCCCGAAAATTTGTCCGCCCTGAATGAGCTTGCGGAAAATGAGACCATAGACCGCCCCGAAATGATACGAAAGGTTGAGAGCCTCGTTTATTTTCCCTGATTATGCGAAGACTTCAATACAGCTATCACATGAGCTTGGACTTTGAGCGGCCGGCGTGGGAGCACAGCTTCAAGCTGAGGTGCTTTCCTTCCAGCGACGGCAGGCAGAAGATTTCCGGCGAACACATAAAGATTTCCCCCGTCCACTTCAGCAGCTCGGAGCGCGACTCTTTCGGGAATATGTGCATTTACGGGACGGCTAAACAGGTTCACACTCATTTTTCGGTTGACGTTGGCGGGATTGCTGAGACTGACATTCACGGGGTAATCCCGGCTGAGTCCCACAAGGCCGCAATCTTCAAGTACGAGACTCCTTTGACCAAAGCAGGAGTGAACATCAGGGAATTTCACAGGAGTCTTGAGCCCCGCGGATGGATGGGGGAATTTGAGCGGGCTGTGTACGTTATGGGGATGCTGTGTGATGATTTCTCGTACGTGTCGGGGTCAACAGGAATCGCAACGACAGCGGAGGAAGCCTTCACGATGAGGCGGGGGGTGTGTCAGGATTACGCGCAAATATTGCTGGCGCTGTGCAGGCTTGAGCGGATACCGTGCAGGTACGTTGCCGGGATGATTCCGGGAGAGGGTGCGACTCATGCGTGGACGGAGATTTTTGACGGGGGGACATGGCGCGGGGTTGACCCGACTCACAACAGGGCTTGCGATGATACGTACATCAAGATTTCTGCCGGACGGGATGCTGGGGACTGCGCGATAAATCAGGGTGTCTTTTACGGGGGAGGAAGGCAGACTCAGACGGTGAGGGTAGTTGTGAGTGAGGTGCAACCCGGAAAAAACAGCAGGCCGTGAGTCTCCTAATGACCTGCCGTGAAAATTACTCCCGTTTCCTCCTGAACATCGCTATCACAATTCCTATCGTGAACAGCGACAGCGCAAATTCCGTGTTGCAGCCTCCGTGAGAGCCAACGCCCTGAATTTCACTCTCCGCCGCGAAAACAGTAACATCCATCAGCACATCCCCGAAACCAGTAACGTAGTCATACGCTATCTTCTCAGGAACGCCGCCGAATGTCGCAGTACCGGTGTCAGGGTCATATTCCGCCGTAATCTCATTGCCGTCAGCGTCCCACGCCTTGAAGTTGGTGATGTTCTCAGTGCCTGAGTCAGCCTCACCGTCAGCCGCCGCAAGAATCCCCGCGAATTGTTCCGTGAAGCTGAACACCCGTCCGATCCGCCAGCCCGTGATTCTCTGGTTGTAGCAGATGAGCTCGTCAAGCCGCCCGAACATATACGCGTCCAGCATGTGAAGGCTGTTGTTGTGGCAGTCCAAGACGTTCAGCGACTCACAGCCCGAAAGTTTCAGCTCAACTAGCCAGCAGTCCGAGCAGTCGAGTATCTCAAGCCTTGTGCAGTTCTCAGCGTCAAGCCTCGTTATCGGCGTGCTGCTTACGTCAAGAGTCCTCAAAGCCTCACAGCCTGCGACGTTCACCTCTTCAAGATTCTCACAGCCCGAAGCGTCAACCGTCTCAACATTGCTCCCAGTCAGCGTCAGAGTCCGCAAGGCGGTGTTGCCCGAAATGTCCACGCTCTTGACGGCCGAATTGTCCCGAAGGTCAACAGTCTCAAGGCTCACAGCTTCTTTCAAGTCGAGACGCTCAAGGTTCGTGAACTCCTCAAGCCCGGCTAGGTCCGTAACGTTCGAGTTCACCTTCAGCGTCCTCACTGCGGCCTTCTGCTCTGGTGTCATGTTCCGCGCAATGTCCGCAAGGCTGATTTTCCCTGTCCCGGAATTGGGCGGCTCTTCGTCCTTAGTCTCGACATATTCCGGCGGCTTGGGCACAACGTCCGGCGATATGTCCGGCGACTCAGGCACAACGTCCGGCGACTTAGGCACAACATCGGGCGACTTAGGCACAATCTCAGCGGATATAGTTACGTCCTTGCTCCCGGTCGCGAGCATCACAGGCGTATCACCCGAAACGTAAACCAGTGCCGTGAATCTCAATGCCGCATAGTCAGACTCACCCGGAGTCCCTGAAAGCGCAAACTCGTAGTGATGCCTCGTCGTCCCGGCAGTAAGAGCGTCAGCACTCAGCAGCTCGCCCGAAGCATACAGCCATCCGGGAAGCCCCTCAATTCCGAGCGTGTACGTGTACTCGTCATACCTGCCGTCATAGAGCGACAGTGTTACGTCAACGCTGAAAGTCTCCGCGAAAGTCTCACCTGATTTCACCGTGAAGTCATCCGAACGCGCCGTTATCGTTACGTCCGCTGACATGAGAAGCCCGCCGTGAATGTTCCTGTACTCCGTCTCAGTCTCAGTCGCGCTCCGGCCATGTGAGTCCGTGAATGTACGCGTCTCAGTGCTTGAGCCTGTGAAGACTCCGCGCCCGTCAAGGAGATCCGCGCTGACCTCGTGAGTGAGTTCGTCCGCGTGAGTCTCAGTGATGGTGAGTGTGAGCTTAGTCCTCATTGCCGCGTCAGCAGGAAGCCCCGCAAACGCAGCAAGACATGCGAGGATTGTTGCCGCAAGTATATTCTTCCTCATTGTATTCATCCCTCCCTTCTTCCTCTGGATTTTGGGTTCCCTTTGCCGCGCGTGGCGGACTGTCGATTACTCGGCCTCAATCGTTACCCTTATCTCCGCGCCGTTGAGCCTTGATCCGTCATGAACTGAATAGCACTCGTACTTCATGAGGGCGTTGCTGTACCTCCCTTTTGGGATTGCCCGTTCAAGGTCGATTCTGAGGAAGACCTCGCCCGGGTTGAGAACGTCATCTGCTGTCCATATCTCCGTGCCGTCCTCAAGGCAGATGCTCATACGGAATGAGCATTCATTCTCTGAGGGGTTGCGGAAGAATACATCCTGCGTGATTTCTCCGGCCTTGAAGTGAATCACATCGTAGCCGGGAATGAGGATATTTCCGCAGAGTGCGGGGCTTGCGGCGAGAATCAGGGTGAACGTGAGCAGAGCTGTCTTCATCATGACGCGCTACTCTTGCTGTGTAAGCGTGCTGGTTATGTCCGTGCCGTTGACTGAGACGCTGTCGAGAGCAATATACGTTTCCACAAGGTTAGCTTCATTATTTATCGTGTAGGTGTTAGCATTCACGTTGAAGGTGTACGAGAACTGAGGGTAGAACATCTGGTCCGACTCCTGAATGTAACCAAACGTTACGACAAGATTACCGGAGGTTGCCGTTGCTTGACCTGCTTGATCTTCTACATCGCTGGTCTGTGTGAATGTGCCGTTGTCATTCCTGAAGCTGACCTCATCACCGCCGGAGCATGAGACCGTTAGAGTTGCGCCGTTCGTGAGTACGTCTGCCAGTGTTACCGCGCCTGCGTTCTGAACCGCAACCGTGTACGTGATTTAGTCCGTGTAATCCCCAGCAGGAAGGCTCTGGCTGGTCCAGTTCGTAACGTCGACTCCGATAGTCTTGCTTGTTCCGCCGGACGCGTTGACCTCAGAGGCCGTGAACTCGTACGCTGTCGCTGCTGCCGTGTCAGTGCTTGCCGCCTTGATGGTATAGGGCACTGAGCTGCTGCCGTAGACGAGCATGGAGTCGTTGCTTGTGGTGAGCGAGACAACGAGCTTCTTGGCCACGTCAAACGATGTAGTCATGTCCGCGCTTCGTGTTACCGTGATTTTGCCGAGATCGTTCCAGCCCGGAGCAGTTATCGCGAAGTCTGCCGGGATTGTGAGGATATATCCCTCGTCGTATGTCGGGCCCGCCGCCTTTATCGTGAGCGTTTGTAGTCCGCCTGCGCTGAGGCCGCCGCAATGAGGAGCGTTGCCAGAGCGAGAAGCAGTGCTGATGCTTTCCTGATACTCATACTGTGAGTCTCCTTTGTGATTATGATTGTGATTGACGAATGCGGGCAGATTCTCCGCACGTGAAATTGCGCGTTTTCCTTTTGCGGGGAAAACGTCATGTGAAGCCGAAGATGTCGGTTGACTGAAGGCATATGTTAAACGTCAGCTTGAGGTCGGCTCGTAACGAAGCCGTGTACACTTGATTCATGATGCTGTGTTGCCGGGCTAGTAGGCCAGCCAGAAAGCGGGGCGAACATCGTTTCTGTCGTCGTCAACACTGAAGCCATCGTCATGAACAGAGCCCTCATCATCGACAGCTGCGAGATCATTATAAGAGCCAGGCGACCGAAGCCACCAATACGAGGCCTCACCGTCAATTTGACATATGCGGGCGTTGTTGTCGGCAAAGTAGGCTGTATTATTTGCGTCCGTTGCACTCAACAGGAACACCATATCGCTCCCTGAACTGTTGATGATGGTTGAGCTGTCCGAGTTGTCGCCGTCAGAAATCGATACCTTCAGCATCTTGGCTTTCTCCTCGTCCGTGAAGCTGGCAATGAATGTGCCGTTGAGCCAAGTTTTGACATCGCTTGTTGACCAGTTGTTGCTTTCGCCTGCGTACTGATAAGCCATTGACGCAACAGCATCTTCCGTAACGAGCAGGGCACGCTTGTTGTCCTAGTCAACCGCAAGGACTCTCCACGTGAGAGCAGCATTGTTGTACGTCCCGAATGTCCATGTTCCGCCTACTGTGGGAGCTGATACCGCATTCTCGACCGCAACGTTGTAGATGATGTCGTCCACATAGTCCCCCGCCGAAAGGTTCAAGCCGCTGTAGTCCGTAACGTTGACACCGATGGGCTTGCTCGTTCCGCCATCCTTGTTGATTTCGTCAGCAGTGAACTTGAACGTTGTTGCCTCAACCGCTGATTCGGCATTGTCGCCAGACATAACGGAGTAAGATACCGTGTCAGTAATTCCGCTTGCCATGAGCTTGAAGTCGTTTGAGCTTGTTACAGTAACGACGAGCTTCTTTGACGGGTCGAAAGCGTCACGGGAGTCAGTTGCGTGTGATGCCGTGATGACTCCGAGCGATTTCCAGCCCGAATCGGTTATCGGTGCGTCTGCCGGGACTGTGAGAACGTATGCCTCATCGTATGACGGGTTTGCGTTTGCGACTGACAGTGTGAGCTTGGTCTTGTAGGTGGCCGCCTGCGCGAGCGTTGCGCCGAAGAACATTGCGCCCACGATTAAGATTGCTGATAGTTTCTTGGGTGTCATGTGTGCTTCTCTCCTTTGCGTGATAGTCTGTGTGCCTCTGGAGAGAACGCGCTATGTGAAGCCGGAAGGTTGAAGGGATTTCAGGCAACAGCTAGGCCGACAGCCGATAGCCGATTGTAGGCATGATTTGTGTGATGTGTCAAGTGTGAGATTGCTGGTGCTGACTGGTACACTGTGTTATGCGCTTCATTTCCGCGTGAGATTTTGGGTGAGGATATTTTACACCATGAGGGGCGATGTGTTGCGCTGAATTTCCGTGAGGCGAAAATACGAAGCTCCCCCGTCAGCCAGAGGAGCCGAAACGTATCACCCTGCTGTAGCCTTCGGGAAGATACTTGTACATGAGGACATACACTGCACTGCTGAGTCTGTTCAGGACGTGGCAAATCCTCAGCCCGTCATCATCACCGACACCGTAAGGGCAGGCCGCAGGACTGAACGCCCTGACCGCACAAAGCTCCGTCTCACGCACCAGAGTCCGCAGCACGTTCAAGCCCGCCGCAAGCCTTCCCATTTCGTGATGAGGCATGATGTGGCCGAGACCGCAGTACATGGCCGGGTTATGTGAGCGCGTGTGAAGCTCCTCAGAACCGAGTCCCCAAAGCGTGAAGTCATCCCCGAAATTTTCCCCGCAAGCCTCGCACCGTTGCAGCCGATTCACCACCGCCCGCAGTTCCTCAAGGTCAGCAATGTATTCCGCCGAGTCAGACTCTGACTGTAACAGGATGATTCTTGCGTTGAGACTGTCGAGCCGTCCGCGAAGCTCAATGCGCGGTGAGTCCTTGTAGCTCATGCCCCAAGCGTCGCGACCATCACGGCCTTGATTGTGTGCATCCTGTTTTCTGCCTCGTCAAAAACTTTCGACCGCTCAGACTCGAAGACTTCCTCCGTAACCTCAGCCCCCTTCACCGCCGGCAGACAGTGCAGGAATATCGTGGTGTCCTTGCCCGTAGCGTTCATGATTTCCGCCGTAACCTGCCACGCGCCGAGCAGTTTATACCGTTCCTCCTTGAGCGCTTCCTCGCCCATCGACACCCACACGTCCGTATATACCGCGTCAGCTCCCTTCACCGCCTCGAACGGGTCATTGATGACTGTGATTGTTGACTGTGATGCTACAGCCCGGCATTTCGCGAGGAGTCCTGCGTCAGGCTCTAACTCTTTTGGTGTGCTGATGACGTAGTTGATGCCCATTTTCGCGCACCCTATCATGAGGGCGTTGCTCATGTTGTTGCGTCCGTCTCCGAGATACGCGAGCGTGAGTCCCCTGAGTGAGCCGAAATTCTCGCGGAGTGTCAGGAAGTCTGCGAGGACTTGAGTCGGGTGGTCTGTGTCAGTGAGTCCGTTCCAGACCGGGACACCTGAATATTTCGCGAGGTCTTCTACGGTTGACTGCTTGAAGCCGCGGAACTCTATTCCGTCAAACATCCGGCCTAATACGCGGGCGGTGTCTTTCACGTCTTCCTTTGCGCCGAGCTGTATGTCATTCTTGTTGAGGTATTCGGGGAACGCTCCTTCATCATTGCACGCTACTGTGAATGCGCATCTTGTTCGTGTGGATGACTTCTCGAAGATGAGCGCGATATTCTTTCCTGCGAGTGCTGACCCGCGGATGCCTGCACGTTTTTTTGCCTTGAGGTCGGCTGACAATGTGAGGAGATAATCTATTTCGCTTGGGGAAAAGTCCATGAGAGTCAGAAAGCTCCTGCCCCTGAGATTTACTGCCATGATGTGGCCTCCTTGTGTGGGAATTTCCGCGATTATATCACCGTGCTAAACTATGAAGAAATCCATGAAAGGAGTCTTGACAATGCCGGAAAAATCTGCGTACAATTGCTCACAGCTCACAGCTCACCCCGTATTGTCTCCCTCGACACAGCAAAAGGCATCGCCATCATCCTCGTAGTAATCGGCCATGAATTACAGCATCGTTACGGAACGGACGGACTGCCCTTCAGGCTGATATACTCGTTCCACATGCCGCTATTCATGTTCCTGTCAGGCATGGTGTTTTCCCTCAAGCTCCGAAATTTCCCCTCACAAAGTCTCAAGCCATCACGCGAAATCCTCAAGTCAGCGCGCGGACTCCTGATACCGTTCGTGTGCTGGACTCTGGTTGCAGCCCTCATCAGGCACAGGGATAACATGGCCGGGTACTTCCTGAGAGTCGCGGAGTCCCCTGACCGCTCATTGTGGTTCCTGCTTGTGCTGTTCTGGTGCCGGGCATTCTTCGTTCTGGTTCACCGGGTGTGCGCAAGGGCATTCAGGAATCTCACGGCCATGAAGCTGGCTGCCGTGATGGCTGTGATGTTCGTGCTGATGAGACTACTTGCACCGGGGAACTTCATGGGGGCGGGGCTGTTCAGGGCGCATTTCCCGTATTTCGCGCTGGGTGTGTTCGCGTGGCAGTACAGGGTGAGGCTGTCAGGGTTTCTTGCTGACCTTCCCGCCGTCCTAGCGATGATTGCGCTGTTCGCCGTGATTGCCCCGTGCTGGCATCTCACAGAGCCTAATCCTTTCTCGCTGGCTCATGGCCGGGTTCTCTTCTTGATAGTGAGGAGGTTGTCGCCAATTCCGGGAATATTCCTGACGTTGTCGCTGACGAGATTCCTGGCAAGATGCGCCACTCACGCTGCAGTGAACGCGCTGTGCATGACTGGGACGATGACGCTCGGAATATACGCCCTTCATCCGTACTTCTTGGGGATGTTCCCGCCCGTCATAGCCCCGCTGTGCGTGAGCGTGCTGCTGACTGTGGTTATAGGGAGGATACCTGTGATGAGAGTCCTTCTTCTGGGGAAATGACCGCCCGCCGTGCTACACTGTAACAATCCCAACACACAAGGAGGCAATATCCCCCGATGATACCGACAAGAGAGCAGATGCAGGAAGTCTTCGATGACACACTGCGCTTCATTGAGGAGGACTCATATCTTGTCCGGTCAGCAGTACACACAGAGAATCACACGAGGGTATACCCTGCTGATTTCGCGGAAGAAGCTGGCGCGCACAAGGCCGGAACCGTGAGGGTGGTACAGGGCCGGACATTGCGGACAGCATTGAGCCTTCACGGTGAGTTCCCCGACATGAAGATAGCCGCGCTGAATTTCGCCGCCTCACAGCACCCCGGCGGAGGAGTCCGGGCAGGAAGCCTCGCCCAAGAAGAGAGCCTCTGCCGGTCGTCAACACTTTACCCCTCACTCATCACTGACACAGCCCGCAGAGGATTCTACGAGTACCACGCATACAATCACGGATGGGAGGCAAGCGACACTTGCATATACTCGCCTGATGTTGTGATTTGCCGCGACGATGACGACTACATACCCGCAAGGCTGAAGCCGGAAGATTTCGTTGCGGCCGACATAATCACCTGCGCCGCCCCTCATGTTTTCCGCAATGTTGAGATTTCCCCCGCTGGCCTGTACGCAATGCATCTCTCACGCGCAAGAAACATCCTCCGTGTGTGCGCGTACAACGGCGCGGATATTCTTGTCACTGGCGCATTCGGCTGCGGTGCGTTCCACAATCCGGCTGAGCTTGTTGCAAGGGCTTGGCGTGAGGCTCTGAGTGTTTACCGGGAGAAGTTCGAGCTTGTTGTGTTTGCGGTGAAGTGCCACAAAGAATCCCCCAACAATTACGACATATTCAGAAAGGAATTACTGCGGCCATGAAAAAATTTTCCGTCGGCATGTTCGAGTGATTAACTTCGTCAGCGCGGTGTGCGGAATATTCTGCGTTTTCCTGACAGCAAAGGCCAGCATCTCCAACTTCATTTTCGCCGTGATTAACACGTTCGTCTACTCTGTCTACCTGTTCTACTGGAGGATATACGGGACATTCTTTCTTGAAGTCGCGTTCTACCTTCCTGTTGAGATAGTCTCTTGGGTCTTGTGGAGCAGGCACAGGGACGACATAGACCACGAGAAGACAAAAGCAAGGAAGCTGTCCATCACTCAGAATCTGTTGACGGCTGTTGTTGTTGGTACTGTTGGGATTTCGGCGCATTATGTCCTTGTGGGGATGAACGGCACTGCGGCATGGCTTGACGCTTTCACGCTGGCAATAGGAATCGTTGCGGTCATTCTGGAGCTGTTCAGGTACAAGGAGCAGTATGTGTGGTGGATAATCACGGACATAATCACTGTGGCACTCTACATAGTACACTTTGACGCTGTATATCTCACCAAGCGGGTAATATATCTCATTGTGGCACTGGCCGGTCTGCGCAACTGGCACATCCTCAACAAGGAACGCAACGCCCTGAATGTATAATGTTACCGCAACAACATCAAAGGAGGAATAATCCGCAATGGGAGTAATGAAACACTACCGGGATCTGCTGCCCGTAACAGACAAGACACCCGACGTAAACCTTGAGGAAGGAAACACGCCGCTGATCTACCTTCCCCGCGTGAGTGAGAGGCTAGGCATCAAGCTCTACGGAAAATTCGAGGGCTGCAACCCTTCCGGCTCGTTCAAGGACAGGGGAATGTTCCTCGCTGTAGCAAAAGCACTTGAGGACGGCAAGAGGGCTGTAATATGCGCGTCAACAGGAAACACATCCGCATCAGCCGCCGCATACGCCGCAAGCCAGGGCATACCGTGCTTCGTGTTGCTTCCGGCCGGGAAAGTGGCACTCGGCAAGCTCGCTCAGGCTCTCATGTACGGCGCAAAGGTTATCGCGGTGAAGGGCAACTTCGACCGGGCGTTAGAATTGGCGCGTGAGGGAGCTGACAAGACCGGGTGTGCTATGGTCAACAGCGTCAACCCCTACAGGCTCATCGGTCAGCGTTCCGGGGCGTGGGAAATCTGCGACGTTCTCGGCCATGCCCCCGACTGGCACGCAATCCCCGTCGGCAACGCAGGCAATATCTCCGCTTACTGGGCAGGCTACAACGAGTACCACAAGCTCGGCAAAATCTCAGCATTACCCCGCATGATGGGCTTCCAGGCAGAAGGAGCAGCCCCCCTCGTCTACAACAAGCCATGCCCCAACCCTGAGACAGTCGCAACAGCAATCCGCATCGGCAATCCCGTTAGCGCGCACCTCGCACGGGCGGCAGTGAGTGAGTCGGGCGGCGAGTTCAACGCTGTAACGGATGAGCAGATTCTTGAGGCACAGAGGATACTTGCGGCTGAAGGAGGAGTCTTCGCAGAGCCTGCATCTTGCGCGCCACTCGCCGGACTCCTCAAGCTCAAACGCGCCGGAAAACTCCCGGAAGGCATCACAGTAACAATGATACTCACAGGCAACGGCCTCAAAGACCCTGATACGGCCATGTCCCAAGTAGGCAGACCCGTCGAGATTGGCGACACGTTAGACGAATTGATGCGGGTGCTTGAAGCATGATATTACGCCTGAAAGTCCCGGCCACGACGGCGAACCTCGGCTCCGGCTTCGACACTCTCGGAATGGCTCTCAACCTGTACAACATCTTCACCGTAACGGAGCTTCTCCCGGCGGGCGAATATCGGTCGGAAGTGTGGGGCGAGGGTGTCGACCTGCTGAAGGACGCGCGCAAGAACATGCTCGTAACCAGCTACCTCAAGGCCTGCGATGAATGGTGCGTAACTCCTCAGGGCTTCGCGTTCGAGAGCTGCAACGCCGTCCCACTGAACCGAGGACTCGGCAGCTCGTCGACTGCTGTAGTTGCCGGGGTAATGATTGCTGACATTTTGTCGGGGCGGAAAAATTCTGAGGCCGAGCTTCTCCGTGTCATGACGAAAATCGAGGGGCACCCGGACAATGTCGTACCCTGCTGTATCGGCGGAATGACTGTGTCATGCTGGGACGGGGAGTCTTTGCGCTACGTTAGGCTTCCTGCTTTGCCTGCTGACTTGAACGTGATAGCCGTTGTGCCGGATTTTGAGGTGAGGACGGAGGAGGCGAGGCGGATACTGCCTGAGAGCGTGCCGTTCCGTGATGCCGTGTTCAACGTGAGCCATGCCAGCATACTCTGCGCGGCGTGGGCTATGGGACGCTGGGACTTGTTGCGCGTGGGAATGGAGGACAGATTGCACCAGGCTCACAGGGCGAAGCTCTTTCCGGGCGAGACGGGGGAAAAGTTCTTCAGCGAGATCGCTAATCACCCTGACTGCGTGGCGACGGCGATTTCGGGTTCTGGGCCGACGATGATTGCGATTGTTCACGGCCCGGCGGCTAAACTGTCTGAGGCTATGTGCAGGATTTTCACGGAGGGAGGAGCGGCATCACACTTCTTCGTCCTGAGCTGTTCGAGTTCCGGGACAGCCGCCGAATAAATGAATCCCCCTGACGTTGTGCCGGGGGGATTTTTGTTGCGTGTCAGTTCCACTTGTCAGTCTTGTATATAATTTGAATAAACTTGCTTGTGAGAGAACTTCCCGGAAATCTCTTCGACATCTCAGGGTTATACGTCAGAGTTATCGTCGTGTACCTGTCGGGTGTCCACACGTTCTTGAGCATGATTTTCCCGGCCGCCCTCGTGTTCGCTGTGGGAGTCTCGTTGGTCTTCCCGTAAAGCGCATTCATCCCCTTCTGTAACGCCTCGTAAAATTTCCTGTCATACTCAGCGTTGCCCATGCTCTGAAGGTAGACCGCCTTGGACTTAAGGATCTTGTTCTTGTGGAAGCCGAATATGAACGTCGCCGGGTAGCTCTCAAACATTCCTTCCATTGTTATTGTGTCTTTCCTGGGAGTGAGAACTTTTGCCCCGCTGTTCTCCATTCTCTTTTGTGTCCTCGCGTAAGTGTGTCCGAACGGCAGCGACAAAAACGCCTCTGAGCTATTGCCCGCCGGGAATGCCTCACCAGTCAGCACAAAGCACAGTATCAGCGCACAAATTATCTTCCTCATCCTCAGAACTCCCATTCCAGATATTTCGCCCTCTTAGCATCCTCGCCAGTCCCGCAGCTGAAGAACCCGCTGTACCTTCTCGATGAACGCCGCTTGATTTTCGCCGTGAGAATCTCAGCCTTGGCTATGACCCTGTAATTCTTGTCGAGAAACACCATAGTCCCCCCGAAATTCACGTTGTACTTCGTCCTGTTCCTAACTGTTACGCTGAGTCCCTTGAACGTGTACGATATTGCGGTGAAAGACAGCCCGTTTTTCCCGCGTATTGCTCCGTCCCTGATTAATGCCTCAGAAATCCCCGCCGTAAACATCACAGCCATCAAAGCGGCCGCAAATACCCTCTTCAATTTTCACGCACTCCCTGTGAGAATATATGCCGTGAATTATAACAGCAAGGGAGGCTTTCAACATTGACAGACAGCAGGCAGGCTCCGTTTTTCCCCATGATGGTTGACCTTAAGGGCCGGAAAATTCTGATTGCAGGCGGCGGAGCTGTTGCTTCAAGACGGGCAGGGACACTGCTCACTTGCGGGGCGGAAATTACGGCGGTAAGTCCCTCGTTTATCCCCGGATTCCCGGAAGGCATCCTCAGAGTTGCCCGGAAATTTTCGCCGGATGACATAGCTCCCGGATTATCCCTGATTGTCGCCGCCACAAATGACCGGGCTGTCAACCATATGATTCACGTCATGGCCAAATCCGCCGGGATTGCTGTGAATGTTGCTGACTGCCAGGAGGAATGCGACTTCTTTTTTCCCTCGCTGATTAACTCCGGGCCTGTTGCTGTGTCTGTGTGCAGTGCCGGTATAATGCCCTCATTGACACGGCGTTTGTCTGACCGTCTGCGCAGGGTCTGGCCTATATGGATTACGCAGGAAAATGACCGTTAATTACGCTGAATGCCTGAATTTATGCTGTGTTATAATAGCCGCGTTCGGGAGCGTGTGAATTTACAGGAGGCCTAAGTATTTATGACTAGTTGCGAATATGCTATAATGCTTAACGGCCACCCAAGATTTCACAAATTCAGAGGTATCAAAAATTTCATGTCGTAAGATTACGTAATTGCGCGGCAGGTCGGGAGGAATCGTTTTTGAGATCAGAGAGCGGAAGGCTGCGTGAGTCTTACCCTTATCGTGCAGACAGGGCAGAAACGCGCGGCAAGAAACATGCAGGGGCTTCATTGGGCTTCTGCTGGGGATTTGGTGTTGTCGTATGTCTTGCGTTCGGGCTTGCGTCATTCCTTATGTTCTCGGCGGGGCATTTCAGCAGTTTTTCTTCTGGTCTTGGCGTTGAACCCGCGCACGGAGTCGAGGACAGCTTTGCCTATTCACGCAGCCTTCTTGACGTTGAGGTCACACAGCTTGACCCGGCTGACAGCGGCCATGAAGACACGGAGCTTTACGCGCAGGCTTACGACAGCAAGATAATGGAAGAGTTCGGCCCTTATCCTTCTTACTTGTCGGATTATGAGCGTATAACATTAAGCACGGCCGATGACGGCAAGACCCTGAAGCCCCGCGAGGATGACGAGGACGAGGACGACTCTGAGGAAGCCGCCTCACAGCCTCAGCCTGAGACAGCGCAGCCCGTTCTTCTTGAGGAGGGGCCAGGCTGGCGTGAGCATCAGGTGAAGAAGGGCGAGACTCTCACAGAAATAGCGGCCGCTTACGGGAGCATAACGGATCAGGACATAATCCGCGCGAACGGCCTCACGAGCGACGGGAAAATCACGGAGAATCAAATACTCCTCATCCCTAACACACCAGAAAAGACAGAAGACACAATTGACGAGGTCAAGCGGCGCAAAATAGTCGTGGCGACAAACAAGAACGATGTCAGGTATGAGGCTGTCAAAGTGAGGGAGTATATAGTGATGCCCGGCGACTCTCTGTGGTCAATCTCCCACAAGCTCAACGTAGACACTGAGACTATAAGGGGTAGCAATAACTTCAGGACATCATCAGCCCTGAAACCCGGAGCGAAGCTGAGAATCCCGAATCAGGACGGAATATTCTACACTCTCAAGGACGGCGAGACTATCGAGCAGGTAGCCAAACGCTACAGGGTAAGCATGAACAAAGTACGCCTGGTGAATGAAGAAGTTGACGTAGCCTCACTGAAAACCGGCGATGAGATATTCCTTCCGGGCGCAAAACCCGAAGCCCTCCGAGAAACCAAGCCAGCCGCAAAGTTAGCAGATTCCAAGAAGCCCGAACCAGTGAAGAAATCCCAGACAGTTCCGCCCAAGACAGCCGCAAAGCCCGAAAAACGCCCGCGCGGAGAAATAGCCGTCAGAGCAACAGGCTTCAGGTGGCCTATAATGGGAAGGATAAACAGCCCGTTCGGCTGGAGGACTCACCCGATCACCAGGCGCAGGGACTTCCACACAGGTATAGACATCAAGGCCAACAGGAACGATCCCATAAAGGCGGCAGGGTCCGGAAGAGTCGTATATTCCGGCTGGATGGGAGGCTACGGGAAAGTTCTCGTAATCGAGCACAGCAACGGACAGTCAACGCTTTACGCGCATTGCAGCACACTACTATTCGGAAAGGGAGCAAGCGTATCATCAGGCCAGCTGATCGCGAAGATCGGCACTACAGGACGTTCAACAGGCCCGCACCTTCACTTTGAGGTCAGGAACGGAAGCAGCCCGGTCAACCCGATAAAGTACCTGAGCAGATAACATGTCTAAATACGTATTCATCACAGGCGGTGTAGTCTCGTCATTAGGCAAGGGGATAACAGCAGGCTCAATCGGCACATTGCTGAAGAAGCGGGGGCTGAAGGTCTCAATTCTCAAGATAGACCCGTATTTGAATGTCGACGCAGGGACAATGAACCCGTTTCAGCACGGTGAAGTGTTCGTTACTGATGACGGAGCGGAGACGGATCTTGATTTGGGTCATTATGAGCGTTTTATTGACGAGACACTAGGCGAGAAAAATTCCATCACGACAGGGAAAATCTATTCAAGCGTCATCAAGAAGGAGAGGCGGGGCGATTATCTGGGCGGAACAGTTCAGGTAATCCCCCACATTACCAACGACATACAGGAGCGCATAATCCGTGCGGGCGACGGGCTTGATGTTCTCATCGTCGAGATAGGCGGGACTGTAGGGGATATTGAAGGTCAGCCGTTCCTTGAGGCTATAAGGCAGATGGCGGTACGTGCGGGGCGTGAAAATGTCGTTTACTGTCATGTTACGCTGATACCTTACCTTGAGGCCGCAAAGGAGCTGAAGACCAAGCCGACACAGCACAGTGTTCAGGAGCTGCGGAGAATAGGCATCCTCCCCAACATGCTTGTGTGCAGGACAAGCCGCCCGATGGACCAGGGCATGAAGAACAAGATAGCCCTCTTCTGCGACGTTCCGCCGGAAGCAGTGATAGAAGTCCGCGACGAACCCACAATCTACAGCGTTCCTATAAGCCTTCACCGCGAGGGGCTTGACGCGCTTATACTGAAGCAGTTAGGCCTGCCGTATGACAATGAGCCGGATCTGTCTGACTGGGCAAGGGTTGTTGACAGGTATCTCAACCCGCCCGAAGAAGTGAAGATTGCCCTAGTCGGCAAGTATGTCCAGCACAAGGACGCGTATTTGAGCGTTGTCGAGGCACTTCACCACGGCGGAATTGCCAACAATGTGAGGGTTAATATCGTCTCTGTTGAGGCTGAGGACTTGGAGGGCGCGGACACTGCCGGGATGCTTGGTTTTGCTGACGGGATACTGATACCTGGGGGCTTCGGAGAGCGCGGTGTGGAGGGGATGATTGCCGCCGCGAAATATGCCCGCGAAAACAACGTGCCGCTGTTCGGAATCTGTCTGGGAATGCAGATGATGGTTGTTGAGTTCGCCCGCAACGTCTGCAAGCTCCACGAGGCTCACAGCAAGGAGATGAACCCCGCCACTATTCACCCCGTGATTCACCTCATGGAGGAACAGGAGAACCTGCGCGACTTGGGCGGAACAATGAGGCTGGGGGCTTACCCCTGCGACCTCACGGAAGGCACAAAGTCAGCGCAGGCTTACGGGACGCTCCACATCTCAGAACGGCACAGGCACCGCTACGAGTTCAACAACGCTTACCGTGAACGCTTGGAGAATGCCGGGCTGAAGGTTGCGGGAGTCTGCACGGAGCGCGATTTAATCGAGATTGTCGAGCTACCGGGGCATATCTGGTACGTCGGCGGGCAGTTTCACGGCGAGCTGAAGTCAAGACCAATAAAGCCGCACCCGTTGTTTGACGGTTTCATCAAGGCGGCGGCTGATTACATGAGAAAGAAGAAGGAGGCTTGATGCAGTCAATGAAGGCTGTACGAATTGCGGCGGCGGTAATGCTCGTATTCATGGCCGGGGCGTGCATGGCATCGGAGGCAGTCCCGGACCCTGAAGCAAACGCAGGTTCATCACGCCAGATGATGGGGCAGATTGAGCAGATAATATACGGCTATACCGCGCAGGGAGGACTCATAGAGAGGCTCGGAAAAGTTGAGGAGGATTTATTCGGCCGAAGCCTGCCCGGCACAATCGCAGAGAGACACGCGGCTATCCTGAATTTTCTTGAGACAGGGACGGATGAGCAGCCTTCCATGATGTTCAAGCTGGGAGTAGCTGAATGGGTAGTAGACAAAAAGATCCGCGCCTCAGAACCTGCTGCAAAACGTCTCGAGGACTTGGAGTCAAACCTTACAGGCGCATCACGTGCGGGCAATCCTATTGTGATGAGGGTAGAGAGCCTTCTTGCCACTCTTATTATGGACCCGGTAACAGCGACTCCCGTAACAATTCCTGCTAACACTGTGATGAAATTCCGCTTCATGGACGAGCTTAGTCCCGGAAAGTCAAAGGCAGGCGACTCCGTCAGGCTTGAACTTACACATGACCTTATCGTGAATCAGAATCTTGTTGCTCCGGCAGGCTCATTGATGATTACGGAAGTGAGATCTGTGAAGCGTCCGGGAATGTTCGGAGTTCCCGGTGAAGTCAGGCTGTCATTCAACGGACTCAAGCCGCTTGGACCGCAGAGAGTTCCTGTTTTGGTGGGCAATGAGTCCCAGAAGGCCATCAAGGAAGCCCGTCAGGTAGGAGGGCGCGGTGAAGGGGCAGTGATTGGCGCGGGTGCAATGAGCATAGCAGGGGCTGCGCTGCTTGGGCCTGTCGGTCTGGTCAGCGGGGTATTCATCCGCGGGAACTCGATAAAGATAGCGGCGGGTTCTGTGACATTCATGCAGACATCGGGGGACTGCACGGTCTCAGCGTACCCTATACCGATAAGCCTTCAGACAGCCGACAACAACATAGTAACGGTCAAGCCGTCGCAGGCGGAAGACCCTCCGTCAACAAGCTACAACCCTGACCGTGACACGATAATCAAAGGGGACGTGTTCAAGCGCGACACTTACGGAGCCCCAGCGACTACAGGAGGAGACTTTGAGCTTCCGCCGGAACAGAGCGTCAATTAGCGTCATGAGATTTCTACTCGCCGCGATATTAACGGCGGGTATTTTTTTTGCTTCATCACAGGCTGCCGAACTGTCTCCGTCAGACCAGACGATACGCATACTGGAACGCTGGACATCCGCGCACTGGGGGCAGGACTGCTTTGTGTGGGTCGTGCATTACCCGGAGGAGCTTGCGGAGCCTTGGGCAGAAGCTGAAGCTGTAAGAGCCGGGATGAGTGAGACGGAGAGGGAGCGCTTCAGGGAAAATTTCGTGTCTGAGCTGAAACTTGACACGTCAGAGACATTCCTTGTGAGCGTGTACTCATTCGGAGCAAGACCCGTGAACCTTTCTCCCGTGAAAGACAGCGTGTCCCTCCTGGCGGCGACAGGCGAGAGAATAAAGCCGTCAAGGTACGACTCATCCCTCGACAACCCTTCAGCCGGAGTCGTCCAAGGCCTCGTGTTTTTCCCGAAGCAGTCAAACAAGGATTACGTCATCGGCATAAAGGGACTGGGACGCAACGAGCGCATATTCTCATTCGCGCCTCCTGAGACTCCGTCTCCTTCTGAGCCGCCCAAGTCTGATGTTGTTGTCGTGGATGTCCCCAAACGCCAGACAAGAAGGCCTGCTCCTGTAGTCCCCGCAAAGAAGCCTGCTCCTGTTCCTCCTCCTCCTCCTGCTATTCCCCCGAGGCCTATAACGCCCATATTCCGCGAAGAGTCAAGCGACATGGCCGGGTTTGTGCAGTCAGTGAGGGAGCGCGGCAGCATATCGCGGGACAATCCTGCTTCTTCCCCGCCTCCTCCTCAGACACCAAGAAGTTCCCCGCCTAACACAGATAACTCATATTCAAGCCGTGAGACAGTGCTAAGGAGATTCCTGAATCTTTGGGCTGAAGGGAATTACGGCGGAATGTATGACATGCTTTCTGACGGGTCAAAGCGCGCGCTCTCCCGTGAGAATTTCGCGAAGGAAGCGGGGAAGGCCTCAGACATCCGGGCGGGAATCAAGGGCGGAGATTTTAGGATTGACTGGCTAGGCGAGGAAAGAGCAAAGGTCATAACAGTAAGAAAGACTCTCGTGTTCAGATCCGTATCATCAAGGACTCTGGGAATCACCCGCGAGGGGTCATCATGGCGGGTTGTCTGGTGAGGTGCGGGGAATGAGAAATATCTTCACCCGGGTCACGCCCAAGAAGCTGCTCCTTGCCCTCCTGATCGCCGGAGTGTGCTGGCTCGTGCAGCTCGCGATACAGGACTCAAGCCTCGACATCGACCTTCTCCGCGAGAGCCTCCTAAACATGCCCGGTATTGTCATGGAGAACATAAGGTTTTCCCGCGAGATTTCCGGGGACTTGTGGCAGGTCAGGCTTCCCTATCTCGAACAGAGAGACAAGACCGTAAACTTCCGCTCCGCCGACATAAAGCGCACACTGAGCGGGGACAAAGGGCAATGGTCATTCTTCGGGAAGGCCGGCGTTTATTCCGACGACAAAAAGGCCGCAAGCCTCTACGGACTCACGGGTACGCTTCATGACGAAGGCAGGACATGGACGCTTGACAGCCCGGTTCTCACGTGGCAGGAGACGGGCAACACTTTGATTTTTCCGCAAGGACTCACGCTTCGTGATGATGAGTTTTCACTGGACACTCCGATTGCAAGCACAGATAACAGCCGCGTGATATTATTACAGCATGGAGGCGTAATCATATGGCGAAAACCAAAATCATCGGCGCGTTGATATTCTCTCTCGCACTGTCGCTGCTGGCGGCCTGCCCGGGTTTCCCGGCTGACTTCGAGGACTACTACACCGCTGACTCCCGGGACACGTCCGAGATAATCCCGGAGCAGGTGATACTTAATGCCGACCGTGTTTCTTTCAACGATGAGACAGGGCAGGCAGTGGCAGAAGGAAGCGCGGTTCTGACATACAGCGACACAACGATAATGGCCGAGCGCATAGAGTATGACGCGGACAGCCAGAGGGTGAAGGCGATGCCCCTTCCAGGTGAAAAAGTGGTGATGACCAACGGGACGCGCTCAATCAGGGGAGACCAGATAGATTATGACCTTCAGAGCGGCGAAGGGATTCTCTCAGGCCCGGCGACTCATCTTTCAGTCGGGGAGCACGGCGAGACGCTCTATATTTACGGCGGGGAAATAAGCGTTGTCCCCTGGGAGCTCGCGGAGGAACGGGGGCTGGTCAAAGGCACCCCGCAGGAATACATGTTACAGTGGCGGAATGTGGCGATCACTACATGTGCACTTGAGCATCCACATTACAGGCTAGAGACGAAGCAGATAACCTTTATCCCCAACAGGAGGCTCATCGCAAAGAAGCCCCGCGTCTATCTAGGAAACACATACCTTTTCACGTCCCCGCTTGATTATGTCGTCCAGCTCAAACGTAGGAGGGTCGGCTACAGCATGACACCTTTCTTCAGCAAGAGCGAAGTGCGCGGCTCACGGGGCGGGATCACCGGTACACTCGGCTGGGAAACAGGCTCTGTCTCGCTGGGGCTGTCATATTCCCGGAGCTCAGGCCTTGAGTACATGCTTGAGGTCGAGCAGGAAATCAACCGGGATTTCGCGCTGCGTGTAGGCGTTGAGCATTCTTGGGACGATGTGTGGGACGAGAAGATATGGCGGCCATATGCCACCCTCATGTATGACAGAAGCGGCTGGTCGGCTCATCTCAACTGGTCAAGCAACGAGTACATTTCCGACAAGAAGGACAGCTATTATGACTACAAGGGGAGGCTTGACCGCCAGCCCGAGCTTATCGTGTGGGCCCCGTGGTTCAGGAACTCGCAATACTCATGGTCAAGGATATTCGCCACAATCGGCCACTATAAGGAGACGCTCTACATGATGCCGGAGGAGGGCTTTGAGACACGTTACGGCATCGGTGTCAGGAATTACGCTGAAAAGAGGGCGGGGGATGTTGAGTTTTTCGCGAACACTGAGGGGGTTTTTCTCATGTATGACGGCACAGACCAGGAAATGCTGAGGAGTTTTCTGGGCGCGCGGTATAAAATAGGCGTGTTCGAGTTAGGCACAGGATATGAACGCCAATACGCTTGGGGAAGCAGTGCGATGCGCTGGGACAAGTACAGCAACAGACGGCGCATTCACCAGCGTGTAAGATTCCCAATCGGTCGTGAGGTGTACCTTGCAATGAGGGGAAGCTATGACCTGTTCGAGTCTATGATTGATGAGACGTTCTACAGCGTCCAGTGGGATACTGACTGCATGATATGGGATCTCCACTACAAGAACGACAGGACAAGGAGCGGCGATGACTCTATCGGGTTGAGCATCATGCTGAAGGCGTTTCCTGGAAGGTCGGCGGCTTTCGGCCAGAAGATTGAGGTTGACCCGTTCGACAGGCCGTATGACATCCCTGACAATGACGGCAAAATTCTCAGAGAAAGTTGGTATCAGCTGCAATGATTCAGTTGTGCTTTGTTGACGGAAAATTCGTGAAGGCTGATGAGGCGTTCCTGCCCCTGTCAGACCTGATTATACAGCGCGGAGTAGGAGTGTTCGAGGCGTTCGCGTCATTCGGCGGAAAATCGCTGATGCTCACTCCACACATGGAGAGGTTCATTGCCAGCGCGAAAAGTTCAGGCATCGCCAACCTGCCGGATATTGAGTACATGAAGGGCATAGTCCGCGAGGGAATCGCGAGGGTCGGCCATGACGTGAGAGTCCGCACGTTCCTGACCGGGGGGGATGAGTTTGACGCGGAGAAGGGCTGCTTCCCTGAGCCTAGGTTCTTCGTGATATTCGACGATGCCGGGCTGATCTCCGAGGAAGACCGCGAAAAGGGCGTAATCCTCGAACCCGTGTCATTCGGGCGCGACAATCCGGAAGTCAAGAGCGTCAATTACCGCGCAACCTACAAGATGCCCAAATACGCCTACGATATACTTTACTGTCCCGGCGGAGAAATCACGGAATGCGGACACAGCAACTTCTTCCTTGTTGTTGACGGGAAAATCATCACAGCCCCGTTATCGCGAGTCCTCAAAGGCACGACAAGAGGAGCGGTGATTGAGCTGGCAAAACAGGAAGGCTACACTGTCGAGGAACGCTGCCCGCTTTGGTCTGAGCTGACGGGAGCAAGTGAGGCGTTCATCACAGGGAGCATGAAGCTGGTTGTTCCTGCCGTGAGAATCGGAGGGATTACGATTGCTGACGGGAAAATGGGGAAAATCACCCGCAGGCTCGTCGAACTCTACAAGAAGTATATGCAGAAGTGGCTTGAGTAACAACGCAACAACGGCAACACCTCCGGGACACGCAAAGTTTCGGAGTAACACATAAACAGGAGGAATAACTCTCATGGAACAGATACGCTCATTGTCTCAGCTCATCGAGGAAGCAACAAAGCTCTGCGCGGAAAAAGGACGCAAACGCATATCCGTAGCAATGGCAGAGGACGCGGGACTCATTTCAGCCATCGAGGAAGCAAGGAAGATCGGGCTCGTTGAGGCGACGCTCGTAGGCAACCCCGAAAAGGTCAAGGCCTGCATCGCCGAAGCCGGAGCAAGCGAGTCCAGCTACCACATCATCCCGGAGAACAACGAGGCTGCCTGCGGAATCGTCGCGGTAACAGAAGTGTCGTCAAAGCGCGCCGACATCTACATGAAGGGTCAGCTCCACACCGACAACTTCCTTCGCGGAATGCTCAACAAAGAAGTCGGCCTCCGTGTCGGGAAAAGGGCAATCTCTCACTGCTACTTCCACTCAATCCCCGGCTATGACCGCGTAATCTTCATTGCTGACGGCGCATTCAACATGTATCCTGACCTCAAGATGAAGGCTGACATCGTCCAGAACACCGTGAATTTCGCCCGCTCACTCGGAGTCGAACTGCCCAAGGTAGCCTGCCTTGCCGCCGTTGAGATGGTCAACCCTGATATGCCCTGCACGCTCGACGCAACAGCACTCGTCCAGATGAACGCACGCGGACAGATCAAGAACTGTGTCGTTGACGGGCCTCTTGCTCTGGACAACGCCATTGACGAGGAAGCCGCCCGCATCAAGCACATCAAATCACCCGTGGCAGGACATGCTGACGTTCTCTTCGTCCCGCAGATCGAGGTCGGCAACGCTCTCGCAAAGTCCATCAGCTTCTTCGCAAAGGGAAGCGAGACAGCCGGACTCATCATCGGTGCCGCCGCTCCCGTAGTCCTCACAAGCCGTGCAGACTCACCGCGCGCAAAACTCCTCTCAATCGCCGGGGCTGTCATGCTCGCACATCACCAGGGATAACACAAGGAATGAAATTCTTGCGGGGGATTCTTTCGGGAGTCTCCCGCTTTTCTTTGGCCAATGAAAGGAGGGCTGAAATGAAGAAACTGTTTGCCGCGCTGGCTGTTGTGATGCTTGCTTTCTGCGCAACGTCTTGGGCCGGCATTCGCGAACTCACCCCGGAAGAAACCGCTACAGTCAATCTCTATAATGTCTTGGACAACGCTAACGTAACTCTTGAGGAAATTGTGAGATTGGTGCTTGCCGGAGCAAAAATCAACAAGCCCCTGACCCTGAACAAAATAACCCCCCTCATGAAAGCCGCCAGAAGATGCTACAGTTCCGAAGTCGTCAAGTATCTTATTGACGAGGCGCAAAGACAGTACAACGACAATAAAGGCTGGCTTGACACAATCGGCGGGGCAGTCTGGCTCGTCGACAACAACGCGCTTAATATCAGGGACGAAAACGGAATGACAGCCCTAATGTATGCGGCAAAAGACAACTACAACGCCGAAATCACACGCGCATTCATCAGCGCAGGAGCAGGCATAAAATTTGAGGACAATGAAGGCTTCTCTGCCTTGGGACTGGCCGGGTGTTACAGCAAGAATCCCGAAATCATAAGGATACTGGCCGGGAAAGGTGCTGACGTAAACGCAAAAATCTGGTCGGGAATATCACGGCGTTCCCTACTCATGTACGCAGTAGAGAAGAACAAGAGCCATGAAGTTATACGTGAGCTCGTCAGGGCAGGGGCTGACGTGAATTATTGGTGGCTGGATGAGTCTCCCCTCTCAATCGCGGCGGAACACTCGACTCCTGATGTCGTGGAAGTCCTGCTTGAAGCGGGGGCAAAACTCAGCGAGAACGGAGGCGGCTCAGAAATGGCATGGGCGGCTAAGAATGAGTCATACCCGGAGATATTGACGCTCCTTATTAGGCACGGAGCAAAGGCAGACGCAAGATACCCGGTAGGCAAATCGACTCCTCTTATGCACGCGGCAAGCAATCCCAACCCTGAAGCGGTGAACATACTTCTCAGGCACAAGGCCGACGTTTTCGCAAAAGACAGCGACGGCGCAACACCGTTAATGTATTCCGTCTACAACAAGAATCCCCAGGTCATAAAGATACTCATCAAGGCAGGCTCTGACATTGAGGCTAGGACTTCTTCAGGTTACACTGCTCTGATGGCCGCGGCCAATATCGACCCTCCAAACATAGAGGCGGTCAAAGTTCTCCTTAATGCGGGGGCTGATGTCATGGCCAAAGACAGCAAGGGCAACACAGCTCTTGACCACGCCAGGAATGACAGCGTCAAGGAGCTCTTGAGGGAAGCAATGAGGCGGAGAACGTCGAAATGGTGGCCGTTCTTCTAGAATAAGCGAAGGAGTGAATATCTTGTACAGGAAAATATTTATTGCGCTGATGATTACGGCTGTTATGTCATGCTTGGCTTTTGCTGAGACTGACACGAGGCTTATGCGCACGCTCAGGAAGCCGGACGTAACTGCTGAGGACGTGAAGAGGGTTATTGCTGACGGCGCGGACTTGAACGCTACGGACAAAGACGGCTATATCCCGATTATATACGCGGCGGGATTCCGCAGCACTGAAATCATCAGGATTGTTGCTGAGGCGGGAGCTGACATTGACGTTCAGGGTCTGCATTGGGCGCAAAAGGGAAGGACTGCACTCATGGAAACGGTCGTACGTTTCAGCGACATGGACACAATACGCCTTCTCATCAGCGAGAAGAATATCAACATGGCCGACAATGACGGAATGACTGCTCTTATTGAGGCGGCTATACACAACAGCAAGGCTTATGTCGTGAAAGCACTGATTGACGCGGGGTCTGACGTGAAGAAATACGGCTCAAGGGCTCTCATGGGCGCGGCCTCGTGGAACTGCAACCCGGAAACCGCAAGACTCCTCATTGAAGCAGGGGCTGACGTGAACATAAGAACTTCCGACGGAAAAACTCCCCTCATGCTAGCGGCCTCTGCACCTTCACGCATGGTTGACCCGGAAAAAGCCGCAGACTTTATCCGCGTGCTGATTTCCGAAGGCGCGGATGTCAACGCTAAGGACAAAAACGGGGAAACAGCCCTAGATTTTGCAAATAACGAAAATATACGTAAAATTCTCCGTGATGCAATAAAGTAACACAAGAAAGGACTCATCACAAACAATGCGAAAGTTACTCAGATGGATTATTCTCCTGCTTGTCATTGCCCTTGCCGTCATGATCTGGCAGAAAGCCCCACAGTCAGCAATATCAATGACAATAGCACTCCTCATAGCCGCAGCGTCAATGACAATCCTGCACAAGACACCAGACGCAGAATTATTGTCAGCCGCAAAGAAACGTGATGCATCCATCGAGCTTATACAGGATCTCATCAATGCGGGGGCGAACCTCAAATCCCGCGACAAGGACGGAAGGACACCGCTGATCCTCGCCGCCTCGCGCTCGCCGTCAATAGAAATCGTCAGCCTCCTCATCGACTCAGGCTCAGACCTTGAAGCGCGCGACAATGACGGAAATACCCCCCTCATCACAGCGGCCATGCTCAACCCGGAACCGCCCGTCATGAACGTCCTCGTGAAATCCGGCGCGAACGTCAACGCAAAGAATGACAAGGGAAATACCCCCCTCATGATGGCGGCCATGTTCAGCGCAAACCCTGAGTGTGTCAGAATGCTCATAGACAACGGCGCGAACGCTAGGACCCGCAACGTGGACGGACTCACAGCACTGCACAGGGCATCAAGGCCGGAATACGTCGCCATGCTCATTGCTTCAGGCGCGGACGTGAATGCCGCTGACACCATGGGGCACACGCCACTGATGAGCGCGGCTTTTGACGACAATCCTGAAGTCCTCTCGGCTATCCTCAACTCAGGCGCGAACGTCAACGCACACGACAGGGAAGGCAAGACTGCCCTCATGTACGCGGCGGAAAAGAATCTGCCTGAGAACGTGAAGGCACTGCTGAGTTACGGAGCTGACAGAGCCGCGAAGAATATTGACGGGAAAACCGCGGCGGGTTTAGCGCAGACTGAGGCCGTGAAGAATATCATCCTCAGCAGGTAACACGCAAAGAAGCGGCAGGGATTACACACACTGACACTCTGCCGTTTCACCCTTTCTGCATGGTATAATCTCCCAAATTCCACGCACATAACGCAGGAAGGAGCTTGACACAAGAATCATGGCCGCGTATAATCGCACATCGCACATCGCACATCGCCTCTCTTATGCGCTCTTCACACTCTTACAGATCATCATTGACATAGCACTCTTCCAGGCCTGCATAGCGTTCACAGTTCCGTTAGAAACAAGAATATTCATGACCGGGACAATGTCAGCCTGCTTCATGTTCGGGAAACTTTACGGCTTCCGCAACCTCTCACTCTGGGACGAAACCGGGGCAGTCCTCCGCTCGTCAGTCCTCGTGATTCTCGTCAGCATGCTCTATCTTTACGCGGTGAAGTCAGCCGTCTCATCCCTCGCTGTCATGGCCGGGACAATGGCATTCACTCTCCTCACTCTGGCGGCAAGATACCTAGTGAGGGTGATATTCTTCCGGGCGGGATGGCTCGTGAAGTCGGTGATAATTCTGGGGGCTGGCGAGGCAGGGAAAACTTTTGCCGACAAGATAACCGCTTCACCCTTCACGATACGGCGGGTGCTGTGCTTCCTTGATGATGACGGGGCGAAACTTGGCGCGGAAATCTCAGGTGTTCACGTAGCAGGGAGGATTGCTGACTTTGCGGACGTTCAGGCGGAACTTCACGCGGACGAGGCGGTGATAGCCATCCCCACAGCGTCGAGGCAGGAGCTGGCCGGGATACTGAGCGCGGTTGAGGACAGAGTCAGGCGCGTGCTGTATATCCCGGATATGTACATGCTCACGACATCAGCCGCTGAGATTCGCACGATTGACGGTATGCCGGTGATCTCGTCGTCTCAAGGCCTGCTGAATCCCGTCAACATAGCAGTGAAGACCGTGATCGACTACATAGGGGCGGCGGCTGCGCTGGCGGTGTTCTCGCCGTTCATGGTGTGGGCGGCGTGGAAGATTTGGCGCGAGGACGGAAGGCCGATATTCTTTGTGCAGGACAGAATCGGCTGGAAGGGTAAGCACTTCATGACGTACAAGTTCCGCTCGATGCACAAGAACGCTGACGAAATCACCCGGAAACTTTTCAGTGACCCGGAAATTTTCGCGTCCTACAAGCAGGGCAACAAGATGAAGGATGACCCAAGACTCACGAAAATAGGAGCGTTCATCCGTAAGACCAGCATAGACGAGCTTCCCCAGCTCCTTAACGTCCTCAAGGGGGAAATGAGCCTTGTAGGTCCGAGACCGCTTCCACAGCTTGACGTTGATTTGCTGTACAGTGACGAGCATGTTCTGAGGAAGGTTTACGCCGCAAAGCCCGGACTCACCGGGATATGGCAGGTGTCAGGACGGAGCGACCTCGACGCTGATTTCCGCCGCAAGATAAACTGCTACTACGTCCACAACTGGAGCGTCTGGCTCGACCTCGCAATCCTCATCAAGACTCCTCTGGCCGTAATCACGCACAAAGGCGCATACTGACACCAAGCCCGCAATACTTCATGGCCGTGTATAATTGTCCGCGAAAATCCCGAAAAGGAGACACACACAATGAATGCGTTTGAGACTCTGAGGGAGCGCGGTTATTTCGAGTGGTGCACCAGCGAAGAACGCCTAGCCCAAGTCATGGATGAAGAGATGGTTACCGCTTACGTCGGCTTTGACCCCACAGCGGACAGCCTCCACGTCGGCCACCTTATACCGCTTATGGCACTCGGCTGGCTTCAGCGGGCAGGACACAGGCCCATAGCCCTCGCAGGCGGAGGAACAGGACTCATCGGCGACCCTTCAGGCAAAAGCAAGGAGCGCAACCTCATCACACTTGAGGCCGTCCAGCACAACATCGAGGGCGTGAAGAAGCAGCTGGTGAAGTTCCTCGATTTCGACTGCGGGGAAAACTCAGCACTCCTCCTCAACAATTACGACTGGTTAAGCAAGTTCACATTCCTGGAAGTCCTCCATGACGTGGGAAAATACTTCTCCGTCAACAATCTCATTGCCCGCGAATACATACGCTCGCGCCTCGAAGACCCCGAAAAGGGAATCTCCTACACCGAGTTCTCCTACGTCCTCCTTCAGGCTATGGACTTCAAGTATCTCAACGAACACTACAACTGCCGTCTCCAGATGGGCGGGAATGACCAGCAGGGGAATCTTCTTGCCGGGTCTGACTACATACGCAGGACGACGGGCGCGGAAGTTTTCGGCCTCACTCAGCCGTTACTCCTCACGTCATCCGGGACTAAGTTCGGGAAGACTGAGGCCGGGGCTGTCTGGCTTGACCCGGAGAAAACCAGCCCTTACCGCTTCTATCAGTTCTGGTTCAACACTGACGACCGCGACGTTGAGCACCTCCTGAAACTCTACACGTTCCTTCCGCTGGACGAAATAGCCCAAATCATGGCCGAACATACACAGTCCCCAGAAAAACGAACAGCACAGAAGAAACTTGCCTACGAGGTTACGGCCACAGTGCACGGAGCTGACACAGCACGGAGCGTCATCACAGCAAGCGAGATTCTCTTCAACCCGAAAATCGACTTTGCCGACGTGAGCGAGGAAACATGCGGGATGCTGAAACAGGAAGTCCCGTTCACCCGTCTTGAAGGCGTGAGTCTTCCGGCGGGAGTTGTGGGCATCATGTCGGCTTCGGGCGCATGTGAGTCCAACGGCGAGGCAAAACGCGCAATCCGTCAGGGCGGTGTGTCAGTCAACGGCGTGAAAATCTCAGACGAGAAAGCGGAAATCACCCCTGAGTCCCTCGTGTGCGGAAAATATTTGTTCGTCAGGATTGGCCGCAAGAAATTCAGCATGGCCGAAATCTCGCAGTCATGAACACCCACACATGCACGTGGTACATTTCGGACTCGGTGAGTGATGTCCTCGCTCAGGTCATAAAGGACATGGCCGCGGCGTTACGGACTCATTCGCGGAATATCGACCTCGACGTAATCAGCGCGAAAGAACCCCACAAGGCAGCCTTCGAGAGGGTCAGCAACATTTTCCGCAGGCGTGAGGTCTGGCACTTGTTCGGGCGCGCTCCTGTCTGGTGGCGGATTGTGAGGATGCATTCACGGACGGTTCACACTCTGCTTGAGCGCGACAACTGGGCGGGATGGCCGACTCGTTTCTTCACTGAGGGCGCGAAAACGGGCGAGTCTGTGATATTCCCTGTGTTTGACCCGCTGAGTTCGTACAGTGAGGACGGGAAGAAGGCTGTCTTTGTCCGGGACGGGCGCAAAGTCCCGGAAGGAGACTACGAGGTCGCTGACATAACGGAGCGTCTTCTGAGGCCTGAAGCACTGGGCGGGGTCTACATTGCCAGCGACACCGGGCCGCGTGAGGCTATGAGGGCAGGTATCTTGACGATGAGGGGGGTTGCTGTAGCGTCGGAGAAGTCCGGGTATCTTGACGAGATTCTTGGGCCTGACGGTTACTTCCTGATACGTGATGAGGAAGACCTGCCCCGCATAATCCGGCAGGGACTCGGCGACAAAGGGCGGCATCTGGCCATGTCAGCGCGTCATTTCCTGAAGTCCCGGCGGTCTCACGAACGCTGCACGGACTCAATCATCAGCCTTTACAGGAAAGTCATAGCCCAATGAGCAGGCTGGCAGTGCACGCAATAGACATCTTCCGCCATCTCGCTGACACAGGGACAAGGGGGCGCATCACGCAGAAATTTCTTGCCGGACTCCTGAGACTGATTCACCCCCGCGCAAAAGTAGCCGACGAGAATTTAGCCCTCGTTTATCCGCAAAGTCCCCGGCAGTGGCGCAAGGACATCCGCACGGCCATGTATGACAATCTCGCTTGGACAATAACGGAGATACTCGCCCTACAGCGCAGCCCAAGGCAGATATTCGGCTGGGTCAAAAACGTGAAGAACATTGAGCTTGCTGACAGGCTGATTGACGCGGGGAAGGGGGCTGTCTTTATGTCGGGGCATTTCGGGAACTGGGAGATTATGGCCTCGTGGTACGCACAGTACGTGAAGAAGCGCGGTCATCAGATGTACGTTGTAGCGCAGGGCATCCATGACAGGGACATATCAGCCTACATTGACGGACTCCGCCGGAACATGGGGGTTGAGACTCTGCCGTCAGATTACTCAGTGCAGAAATACGCCCGACTCCTCAAGGAAGGGAATCACATAGCCCTCCTGAATGACGTAGCAGGAACGGGGAAAATGATTGTGCCTTTCATGGGACATGACGCAACGAACATGCCCGGCCCGGCAATCATGGCCATGTTAGCGGGAGTGCCTATAATCCCGGTCTGCATGTACAGGAACGCGCCGTTTGAGCATGAGCTTGAGTTTTTCCCGCCCGTTGAGATGCCGGATGTGAGCCTGCCGCGTGAAGAGAGACTCCGCCGGATAATCAGTGAGTGCAACGGGGCAATAGGGAGATTCATACGCAGGAGGCCGGAATTATGGTTCTGGCTGCACAAAAGATGGAGGCCATGAAGAATGTTACTGTGCAAGGATTTCACGTTTGATGCGGCTCATAACTTGGTGAACTATCACGGCAAGTGCGAGCGTCTTCACGGACACACGTACAGGCTTCGTGTAGTGCTTGAGGGAGTCCCGGACGCTGAGGGGATGATTATGGACTTCATAGAGCTGAAGGCAATCGTGAGGGAGCGTGTTTTGTCCCGGCTTGACCACGCTTATATCAACGACATAATCCCCCAGCCCAGCGCGGAGAATATAGCCCTGTGGATTTGGGGGGAGCTTGAAGGCCATGTTAGCCGGGAGAACTGCGGGCTGTATGAAGTCCACGTGTGGGAGACAGAAGACAGCCGGGTGATACTCAGAAGGGAGGATATGACGTGCCGGAAATAGCGAGGTTTTACGGGCTAATCATCAAGATGTACTTCATGCAGAGCGAACATAACCCGCCGCATTTTCACGCGCTGTACGGCGAATACATGGGGGAATTTGACATTAACACACTGGAGATGCTCAGGGGAGATTTGCCGCCGCGGGCCGTGAACATAGTCCGGGAATGGGCGGGGCTTCATCAGTCAGAGCTGCGCGAAATGTGGGACTCCCAGAAGATTCGCAGGCTTCCTCCGCTGGATTAATGTCATGGAATTTCACAGGCTGAAGAATATTACCCCGCTTCCTGATTTCGTGCTTAGGGCGGAATTTCTTGACGGCTCGCGGAGAATCTATGACGTTAAGCCGCTCATGAAGAAAATCCCCGTGTTTCAGATGTTGGAATATGTTCACGGACTCTTCGGGCAGGTCAGGGTTGACACAGGAGGCTGCGGGATAATCTGGAACGACGAAATCGACATAAGCAGTGATGAGATATACGAGAACGGAATGATAACCCAATGAAGGACGTACAGAAAGAATATGACCCCCGCAACATCCAGATAGACCGCGTAGGAGTCCGCAACGTCAACTACCCAATAACAGCCCTATACCATGACGGCGGGACACAAAGCACAATCGCCCAAATCTCAATGAGTGTCATGCTCCCCCGCGAATACAGAGGAACACACATGAGCCGCTTCATCGAAACGCTTGAAGAATACCGCGGCCGGGTAACCCCCCACAACCTTGAGGGCTTCACGCGCAGGCTGTGCGAGAAACTCAGCGCGTCAGAAAGCTCCGTGCGCTTCCTCTTCCCCTACTATTTCCGCAAGAAAGCCCCCGTCTCCGGGATTGAGAGCTTCAGCAAGTGCGACATTGACCTTCAGGCAAATTACAGCGCGGGGAATTTCGACATGGTTACAGGGCTTGCGCTTGATGTTCAGACTTTATGCCCATGCTCAAAGGAAATCTCACGTTACGGAGCGCACAACCAACGGGCTACTGTCTCACTCAGCGTAAAGTGCAGGGGACTCGTGTGGTTCGAGGAGCTGATAGCAATGATAGAAAACGCGTCATCATCTCCGCTTTACACGCTATTGAAACGAGAGGATGAGAAATTCATCACGGAACACTCCTACGAGAATCCCCGCTTTGTCGAGGATGTTATACGGGAGCTTGCCACCAGGCTTGACGCTGACGGGCGGATAACGTGGTACAGGGCGGGTGTTGAGAGCTTCGAGAGCATCCACGGGCATAACGCCTTCGCCGAGATTGAGCGCGCGAAATGAGCCGCAGAAGGAAACGCAGGGGGCTTCCCCAGAGGCTGCTGTACTACTCCCTCCTCCTGTTCATATTCATCATGGCCTACAGGCTCTACCGCTCATGGTATGACGAATACGCCAGCTCGCACCCCAAAATCATCGAGGCAGTAACGACAAACTACAGGGAGGAGCAGCCCCTCGACGGAATATTGCTGTGGGACGAGCAGCTTATCCACGCGACCCAGGACGGAATACTCACCTACCCGTCCCCCCGCCCGCGTATGGCAGCAAAGGGTGAAATTCTCGCGGCGTTGGACGGCTCACCGGTACATGCGCCTTACCCGGCATACTTTTACCCCGCTCTTGACGGCCAAGAAGGAAGCTGGGTTTACTCTAGGCTGTGGCCTGATTTCGCACCTTTCCCGGAATTCCAAGACGCAAGCCTCATAGAGAACGGCACAATGATGCGCAGAGGCGAGCCGATCGGGAAATTAGTCCCCCAGCCCCAGACCCTCAGGTGCATAGCCTACCTGGACTCCACGCCGTCGCTTGAGCGCGCTCTCAGGAACAAGAGCAGCCCCACAGTCAGAATACGCACAGAGCAGGGGGGCAAGGAACGCAAGGCCGAGGTTGTGGCGGTGAAGTCCTCGGCGCAGAAGCTCAAGGTCTACCTGAGACTGCCTTTCTTCCCGCCCGGGCTGCTGAGGTCAAGGAGATTCACGGCAAGCGTTGTTACAGATGTGCAGAAGGGCATCATGGTTCCTGACTCGGCTGTGATAACACGCGACGGGAAAAACAAGGTCTTCATCCTCCAGGGAAATACCCCTGTGCTTCATGACATTGAAGGCTTCCCTGCCGATGAGCATAATTTCTTCATTGAGCAGGGAGTCAGGCACGGCGACAAGCTCATTCTAGACGCAAATACAATCAAGGACGAAAACGGAAGGATATGGTAACAATGAACGCAGAAGAAATCCGTGAACGAATAGACTCGGCCATGACAAAAGCAGGACGGAATGACCGCGTGAGCTTCGTAGCAGTCAGCAAGACAAGAACAGTCAGCGAGATGAAGGAGGCCGAACGCATCCCTTGGGTTGACTTCTTCGGGGAAAACAGAGTCCAAGAAGGCGAAGCCAAACGCAGGGCTTACGGAACTTCCCGGATTCCCTGGCGGCTCATAGGACACCTTCAGGCCAATAAAGCACGCAAGGCCGTCGAAATTTTCGACACTATAGACAGCGTAGACAGTGCGGACTTGGCCCGGAGGCTCGGCAGAATCGCGGGGGAAATGAAGCGAGTTGTCCCCGTGCTGATCGAGGTGAACACGTCAGGCGAAGACAGCAAGTCAGGCGTTTACCCGGAGAAATTCCCGGAGCTTCTTGACGAGGTTATGACGCTGGAAAATCTCAGGCTTGAAGGATTGATGACAGTCGGGCCTATAACGGATGACGAGGGGGAAATACGCCGGGCATTCTCGCACCTGCGCGGGCTGAAAGAGTCAGCAGTAACGAAAACGGGACTCACACTGCCTGTGCTGTCTATGGGGATGAGTGATGATTTTGAGCCTGCGATACTTGAGGGAAGCACGATGATTCGTATAGGGACGCTTCTTTTTGGGCCGAGGGATTACAGCAAACACTAGCCGCTGTTTTTATGGTATATTTAGCGTATTCACAACTGCATAATTTTACGGGAGGTTGTTAGCCTTGAACTTGATGAAATTCTTTGGGTTCGAGAATGACGAGGACGACTACGACGACAGCGAAGACTATTCGGAAGAAAGACGCAAGAAGCCTTCACGCAAGGAAAATTCTTCACGCCCCTCATCAGCAGGCTCCGGCAGCGCGTCCGGGAAACTGATACTCTTCAACGGCGTTGCTTCAGACAGTGAGAAGAAGAAGCTCCGTGCTGCCTTCAACAGCGGCGCGATGATTCTTGTTGATCTTCACGAGCTGAACCAGCGCGAATTTGACGAGGAAGGAAAAGAGTTCGTTACCTTCATGGGCGGGCTTGCATATGCGCACGAGGGGGAAATGAAGTTCATTGAGCCTGCGCAGTATATCTTCACGCCTAGGGCAGGAATGTTTGAGACATGGCCGGAAGAGGAGGCGCATGAATGAGCGATCTTCTCACAGCAAAAGATGTCGAGGTCAAAATCTTCAAGAAGGTGCGCTTCGGGGGCTACTCAGTCCCGGAAGTCGAGGATTTCCTGAACCAGGTGGCCGACGATCTGGAAGCCTATGTTACCCAGCTTGACGAGAAGGAAGCAAGAATACAGGAGCTTGAGTCTTTCGTGAAGAAGCAGGAGTCCATGACCGACGCAATCAAGGACGCGCTCATACAGGCACGCAAAGCCGCCAAGGACATGGAGGAGCAGGCACGAACCCAGACCGAGAAGATACTTGCCGACGCTGACGAGGAAGCCAGGCAGCATGTAGCGGAAGCGGACGGGCTTGTTCAGGCTAGGCTTGACGAGGCAGAGCGCAAAGCCAACGACATAATAGCCCAGGCAAGAATCACGGCCAACGAAATCACCCAGTCATCCCAAGACAGGCGCGCCAAGGCAGAGCACTCGCTTTCCAGCATAGAGCAGGAGATAGAGGCAAGAAGGCGGGAAGCTGAAGCTCAGGCAGAAGAAATCATTTCGTCAGCAAAAAACGAGGCCATGAAGCTCCTTGATGACGCGGAACTTGAAGCATCACACCATGAAGGGCAGATGCGCTACCTGACTCAGCAGAAGCAGCAGTTCCTGAAAGACGCGTATTCGCTCCTTATTGATTTCGGGAAGATCATTGACCGCGCGCAGGAAGACATTGACGCGGAGCTTGCCTCAGGACCGCAGGAGCATTACGGCGGAGACGAATCCCTTCCCGTCCGGGAACAGCCCCAAGAGTCCGCGGATGACATTCCAGACCAAGAAGAATAATGCCCGCCTGAACTCTCCTGTGACAGCCCTCCCAGGAGTCGGCTCAAAGAAAGCACAAGCACTAGGCAGGCTCGGCGCGTTCACCCTTGAGGATCTCCTGTACCTTATGCCAAGACGCTACGAGGACAGGAGATTCCCCAAGCCATTGGCCGACCTTCAGCCGGGAAACACCGAGTGCGCAACAGCATATGTCGCGGAAATCGCGGAGAACAACGGAAGGACTGAGGCAATAATCACGGACGACTCAGGGTCAGCGCGTGTTGTGTGGTTCACAGAGAGAATAGCCGGGTTCGTCAGAAAAGGTATGAGGCTCGCTCTTTACGGCCCGGTAGGCAATTACTACATTGAGCCGCAATTCACACATCCTGAGTTCGAGATTCTTAGACAAGGCAAACCCCCTTCACTCATAGGCCGAATATTTCCCATTTATCCCGGAACTGCTGACCTTACACAGCGGGCAATCAAGAAATTTGTTGACACAGCTCTTGAGACTTATGCTGACACACTGCTTGCTGACTTCCTGCCCTCAAGGATATTGACGCGCTACAAGATGATGAGCCTGAAAGAAGCCCTCTTGACAGTGCACAACCCCCCCGATGAAAAGCAGTTCATACGCGCAAGAAACAGGCTGTCCTTTGATGAGCTGTTCCTATTGCAGGCGGGTGTAATCATGAGGAGGCGGGCATTCACCGGGAAATACCGCGCAAATATTCTCAGGCCGGGAAAAATTTTCTCTGAGTTCACGGAGAGCTTGCCCTTCAGGATGACTGACTCACAGAGGGCAGCGGCCTATGAGATTCTCGACGACATGGAGAAGCCCTGCCCTATGAACAGGCTGCTTCAGGGTGATGTAGGCTCCGGGAAAACCCTCGTGGCAATCCTCGCAATGTTAGCGGCGTGTGATTCTGGCGTTCAGTCAGCATTCATGGCACCGACGGAAATTCTTGCGCAGCAGCACTACATGAACCTGACGAAATTTCTTGCGCCCCTCGGTGTGAATACAGCACTCCTCACAGGAAGCCTCAGAGCCTCAGAACGCCGGGAGATTCTTGACGGTCTTGCTGACGGGAGAATAGATATAGCTGTTGGGACTCATGCCCTGTTTTCGGAGGGGGTAACGTTCAGGAATCTTGCGCTGGCTGTGATAGATGAGCAGCACAGATTCGGGGTGTTACAGCGCGGGAATCTCACAGCAAAAGCCGACTCCCCCCACGTTCTGGCCATGACAGCGACACCGATTCCCCGTACCCTCGTCATGTCTATATACGGCGATCTTGAAGTCTCAACCCTCAATGAGATGCCCAAGGGACGCAAGCCAATCATCACAGCTTCCCTCACTCACTCACAGCAAAAGAAGGTTTACGGGATGATACGCGATGAAGTCGGCAAAGGTCATCAAGTCTACTGGGTATGCCCCGTTATCTCTGAGAGTGAGCGCGAGCTCGCCAGCGTTTCGGCGGCATATGACACGCTCACGTCTGCAATGCCTGAGATGAGGGCGGCAATCCTTCACGGACAGCTCCCAATCGACGAGAAAGCGCGGGTAATGCGTGATTTCAGCGCGGGGAATGTCGATATTCTCGTGGCTACAACTGTGATTGAGGTCGGTGTTGACGTTCCTAACGCGACAATGATTGTGATACAGGACGCGGGGCAGTTCGGCTTGTCTCAGCTTCATCAGCTAAGGGGGCGTGTTGGCCGCGGGGATGCTCAGAGTTTTTGTGTGTTACTGGAGAACAAGGGCATCACTGATTCGGGGCGTGAAAGGATTGCGGCGATGTGTGAGACTTCTGACGGCTTCGAGCTTTCGGAGCGTGATTTGATACAGCGCGGGCCGGGGGAAATCTGCGGGACTCATCAGCATGGTGTTACGGATTTCCGTGTTGCTGACTTGGTGAGGGACGAGAAGATTCTCACTCTTGCGCGGAATGAGGCCAGAGGGTTGCTTGATGATGACCCGGATTTGAGGGATGAGCCGGGCTTGAGGCGGGAAATCTTGCGCCGTCTCGGCGGAGTCCTGGAATTGGCGGCGGTGTCATGAGGGACTGGAGAGAGCTTGTGCCCCCGGATGAGGATGCGCGGGGAAAATTCTTCGCCCACCTTCTGCGCAAGACCTGCACCCGTCAGCAGGCAAAAGAATACCTGTCGTGCATGAAGTTTCCTGAGTCGCTCCTGAATGAGGCTGAGGACGCGGGGCTGGTTGACGATCTGGCGTATGCGAGGCTTTTTGCGGACGGCCATGCTTCTTGGGGGAACGCTAAGATTTCGCATGAGCTGGCCATGAGGGGAGTATCGCGGGAAAATGTGAGGCTTGCTCTTGATGAGATTGCTGACGAGGCGGACAGGGCGCGGGAGATTGCGGAGGGGCTGAGGCGTTCAGGGCTTGAGGAACGGAAGATACGGGCGCGGTTAATGTCGCGGGGGTTTTCCGGGCGTTCGGTGAGCGAGGCGGTGAGGGAATGACGGCCATGTTTTGACGGGAAAAGTATTCCGTGCTATCATCCTCAAAATCCAGCGAGGCAGGCAGCAATGTTATGATGATTCCCAGAAGTCCACAAAAATATTTTGCGCCCCCCCCCCCCCTTACGGTGATTCACGCGCTCTGACACCCTTTCACGGAAAGAAGAACACCAAGCCTCTATAATACCACAGAAATCAATTCACGCGCATTTGTCCGCGCCTTGAAGTCCGGGACGTGAGGTGGAATTTTTGCGTTCACATTTACGGAGGATGAACACAATGAAGAAATACACGGCGGTATTGGCGGGCGTTATGGTGATGATTGCGGCTTCGTGGGCGTGGGCTGACGTGGCTATCAGCCCGGAGAATTTCCCGGATGAGGTGTTCGGGCAGTACCTGTTGCAGTTTGACGCGGACGGGGACGGGGTATTGAGCGTGGCGGAAATAGAAGCCATTGACGGAATAGACGTTCAGGGCATGGGCATAAAGTCGCTGGAAGGAATAGGATACCTGACGGCCATAAA
>JAFSKV010000066.1 GCA_017448795.1 Synergistaceae bacterium
GAACAGTCGTCAGCAATAATCACTTCATCGGGCGGCAAAGTCTGCTCACGTATAGAGTCGAGCTGCTCGCGGATAAATTCTGCTCCGTTGTAGGCGGCCATCACGACAGAAATTCGGGGAGGCATGTCTTGCGCTCAAGTCCTTTCACACGGGGATATGATATTATTCACAGCAACCCGATTATACCAAAGCAGGAGGCAGATTTTACCCATGAAGAACATAGCCTTTATCGGAGCCGGGAGAATGGGAAAGCCTATGATAAAGAATCTCATAAAGCTGGGCTTCTCTGTCGACATATACGCCCGCTCAATCATGAAGGTGTACGACATAATCAGCAACGGCGCGAAATATCACAGCTCTGTTTACGACTGCGCGAAAGATTCCGACGTGGCAATAACCATGCTGGGAGTCCCCAAAGATGTCGAGGAAGTATATTTTGTGTCAGGCGGACTCCTAGACAGCATGAAGGAAGGCTCGTACATTATCGACATGACGACAGCGAGTCCTTCCCTCTCGAAAATGATTCATGATGAGGCGGCCAAACGCGGGCTTCACTTCCTCGATGCTCCTGTCACCGGGGGCGTGAACGCCGCGAAGAACGCATCACTGTCAATCATGGTCGGCGGTGATGAGGACGACTACAACGCCTGCCTGCCTCTGTTCCGTGCGATGGGTACGAACATCAACTACATGGGAGAATCCGGGATGGGCCAGCACACGAAGCTCGCCAACCAGATAATCATAGCCGGGACTATCGCGGGAGTCTGCGAGGCCATGACCTACGCGAGGGCTGAAGGACTCGACATGCCGAAGTTCCTGCGTTCTGTGTCGACCGGGGGCGCAAGCTCGAAGCAGCTCGAAAGTGCCGGGCCTAAGATACTTGACCGCGATTTCACGCCCGGCTTCAGCGTCAAACATTTCGTGAAGGACTTGCTGCTTGCTGTTGACGAGGCAGGGAAGGAAGGCCTGAATCTTGATGTCTTGCTTACGGTGATGAGCCACTACAAACAGCTTGATGATGACGGATTCGGCGAGAACGGTACGCAGGTTCTCATCAAATATTACGGAGGCTAGTTACATGAAGAGAGTAGCAGTGTTGTGCGGAGGGGACGGCCGGGAGCGCGAGGTCTCACTCAGGAGCGGCAAGGCGGTAACGGACGCGCTTGTTGACGCTGGCTTCGAGGTGTTCATGATTGACCTTCTGAGGCTTGGTGATGCTGACAGTCTGAAACGTTCGGGGGTTGACGGGGTATTTATCGCGATGCACGGGGACTGGGGCGAGGGAGGACAGCTTCAGGCGAAACTTGCGGAGATGGGTATACCTTACACGGGTTCAGACCCTCACGCGAGCGCGCTGGCAATGGACAAGTGGGAGGCACAAAGATTCTTTGACCGCGCAGGAATTCCGGTGCCAAAGTCAATATTCATCCCCAAGAATTACGATGAAGTTGTGCGTGAGTTAGGCCGGGATATTGTGGTGAAGCCTTGCTCCGGGGGGTCAACGGTCGGCGTGTCAATCATCCACGAACTTACCCCGCAAAATCTGAATGACGCTCTGAACCTTGCGCGTGAGAGTTACGCGGGCGAGGTCATGGCCGAGGAGTACATACCGGGCCGTGAGCTTACGTGCGCTGTGTGGGAGCGTGAGGGAAGGACTGAGGCACTGCCCGTGATCGAGATTCGTCCGCATGAGGGGTACTATGACTACGCGAACAAGTACACTAAGGGTGCAACTGAGTACATAGTCCCGGCGGAATTGCCTGATGACATCGCGGCCATGATTGGGGATTACGCGGTGAGGGCTCATGAGGCGTTGGGGTGCAGGGGGTACAGCAGGGCGGACTTCAGGCTGACGGATGAGGGGAAGGCGTATATCCTTGAGGTGAACACAGCACCGGGTATGACGGCTACGAGTCTTGTGCCTAAGGCGGCGGCGGCTGTGGGGGTTAGTATGCCGGAATTTGTCTCAGCAATAATGAGCATGGCTAAAGTGTGAGAATGACTGTATAATTTCGGCATCACCAAAAATTTCACACAATAAAGCAACCTTTTCACCCTTGAGAAATCAGCGGCAGATTTCTTGTCGTGATTAATATATTTTGAGGAGGATAAATCTGTTATGGATTACGCAAAGGAATCACTCAGACTCCACGAGCAGTGGAAGGGAAAAATTGAAGTCATTGCCACAGTCCCAGTCGCAACAAAAGACGACCTGTCCCTCGCCTACACGCCGGGCGTTGCTGAACCCTGCCTCGCCATCCAGAAAGACGTGGGCAGGAGCTACGACCTGACACGAAGGCACAATCTCTGTCTCGTGGTAACTGACGGAAGCGCAGTGCTCGGACTCGGCGACATCGGCCCGGAAGCAGGTATGCCCGTCATGGAAGGCAAGTGCGTGCTGTTCAAGGCATTCGGCGGAGTCGACGCTTTCCCTCTGTGCGTGAAGACAAAGGACGTTGACGCTTTCGTTGAGACTGTGTACAACATTTCCGGGTCATTCGGCGGCATCAACCTTGAGGACATCGCCGCCCCTCGTTGCTTCGAGATTGAGCGCAAACTGAAGGAGAAATGCGACATCCCGATTTTCCACGACGACCAGCACGGTACAGCAGTAATCACGCTCGCAGGACTCATCAACGCCCTTAAGGTTGTGGGAAAAGACATCGGCAAAATCAAGGTGGCAGTCAACGGTGCAGGAGCGGCGGCAATCGCAATCACCAAGCTGCTCATCTCAGCAGGCCTCAAGAACGTAACACTCTGCGACAGAACGGGAATCGTCTACAAGGGACGCGAGAAGGGCATGAACTGGATCAAGTCAGAGATGGCCGAAGTAACCAACCCCGAAGGCCTCCGCGGCGGACTGGCTGACGCAATGAAGGGCGCGGACGTGTTCATCGGAGTGTCAGCACCCGGAAGCGTTACTCAGGACATGGTGCGCTCAATGGCAAAAGACCCCATCATCTTCGCATGTGCCAACCCAACCCCCGAAATTTTCCCGGACGACGCAAAAGCAGCAGGGGCAGCAGTCATCTCAACAGGCAGGAGCGATTTCCCCAACCAGATCAACAACGTCCTTGCGTTCCCCGGAATTTTCCGCGGCACATTCGACGTGAGAGCCAGCGACATCAACGAGTCAATGAAGGTTGCGGCATCACACGCTCTTGCTGACTTGGTCGACAACCCCACGCCGGACTACATCATCCCCGCGGCGTTTGACCCAAGAGTCGGGCCTGCTGTGTCGAAGGCTGTTGCTGAGGCGGCAAGGAAATCAGGAGTGGCGAGGCTCTAATCCCGCACGTTATTGCAGTGCTGGCGCGAAGATGAATGTTGACGAAGTAGACGAGGTTGTGCGGGTGATGGACTTGCTGTTCAGGACGGTCTATCACGAAGGGCGCGCGATTGTCTGCGAAACACGCGGGGAAGCCGAGAAGCTGAGGCAGGAATTTTCCCGCGGACATCATGACGCTGGTGCTGCAAATTCCACATGACAAGGAGAAATCATAATGTCAGACGAATACAAAGGCTTCAAGATTTTCCACCTTCCCCCGAAATACTTTGCGGCGTTCGCGGCTGTCGTGCTTCTGTCGGCAATGCTGGGAGTCCTTCCCGCTGGCATGGCCGGGTGCTTCGCGTTCATGATAGTGTGCGGGGCAATCCTTCAGGAAATCGGCGACAACCTCCCAATCGTCAACACGTTCCTGGGCGGCGGGCCTGTCGTGATAATCTTCGGAATGGGCTTCCTGCGCTACATGAACTTCTTCGGGGCGTTCGACGTGATTTCCGGCCTCATCGGCAAGGGAGATTTCACCGCAACGCTCATGAAGAACATTGATACCTTCTTCAAGCCGACGGGGGCATTCCTCGACTTCTACATTGCGGCTCTGATTACAGGCTCAATTCTCGGCATGAACAGAAAGCTCCTCATCAAGGCGGCGGCGCGTTACTTCCCTGCGATATTCGGGGCAATCATCGTGTCATTCGGGCTTGTCGCGGTGGCCGGGCATTTCTCAGGCTTCGGCGTGGTCAAGGCAGTCCTCCTCATCGCTCTTCCCATCATGGGCGGAGGAATGGGAGCGGGTGCAGTTCCTCTCAGCAAGATATTTGAGTCCTCCGGGACAATGACGGCTGAGGAAGCAATCTCCATCATGAACCCGGCAGTCGCAATCGGCAACGCAACATCAATCGTCCTCGCAGGAATCCTCGTGAAAGTCCTCGCGTCAAAATTCTTCAACGGTCAGGGCTCACTCATGAAAACAGGCGCGAATGAAGACCCGTCAGAGTACGAGATTTCCCCCGAAATGCAGAAGAAGCGCGACAAAGTTACCGTAACCAATCTCGGAATCGGCCTGCTTGTGTCGACAACATTCTTTGCTTGGGGCTATATCGTTGCGGGCGCGTGGATTAAGCTCGTCCCTTCCGTCAACATTCACGCCTATGCATGGATGATTATCACGGTCGCTCTGTGCAAGGTCTTCAACGTCCTGCCTGAGTTCATCGAGGTGTGCTGCTACCAGTGGTTCCAGTTCGTGATGGGCAATCTTACGTCAATGCTCATGGTCGGAATAGGACTGTGCTACCTGAGCCTTGATGTTGTCATAAGCAGCTTCAGCATGATGTACCTGTTGATGTGCTTCCTTGCGTGCATCGGTGCGTTCATCGGCGCGGGTCTTGTGGGGTCATTCGTGGGGTTCTACCCTGTCGAGGCCGGAATAACTGCGGGGCTTTGCATGTCGAATATGGGCGGAACAGGGGACGTTGCTGTTCTCTCTGCGGCGCATAGGATGGAGCTTATGCCGTTTGCGCAGATATCCTCACGGCTTGGCGGGGCAATAATCCTCATTATAGGCTCGCTCATGCTGTCTACGCTGGGAAGTATGCTCTAGGGGTGAGGCCATGAAGAAGTTATTGGCGGCGTTGCTGGCTGTTGGGCTTCTTGCTGGCACTGCGTCCGGGGCTGGTCTCAGGATGGGAGTCCTGACCAAGCAGAACATGTCCGAGGAAGAGTTCATCAGTTCCGTAATGGCGGCTGAGGCTGGTTTTCTTGGCTGGCGCATCAAGAACGCGGAACACAGAAGCGAGGACAGTCTGGCGTATTTCGACTCGCTGAACGCAATGTTGATGGCTCTCCGTTCAGGCAGGATTGACGAGGCCGCAATGCCCGCGTTTGTCGCTGAGTATGTCGTGAACATGAACGATGACTTCACGATAATCTGCGCGATTCGTATGCCTACAACGCACCTTGCGCTTGGTTTCAGGAATGATGACTTAGGCCGGAGACTCCGTGAGATGGTCAACATCGCTCTTAAGTCAATGAAGACTGATGCGACGCTGGACATTCTCCACGCCAAATATCTTGGTATGCCGGGAAAATCACAGCCTGCCGCCGCGGTGTTCACGAATTTCCCCAGGGCTCAGACGATTCGTGTTGCGGTAACAGGAGACCTTCCCCCGCTGGACATGATTTCGCCCAACGGGACTCCTGTCGGCTACAATACTGCGGTGCTTGCAGAATTAGGCCGGAGGATGGGACTCAACATCGAGCTGGTGAACATCGAGGCAAGCGCAAGGACAAGCGCGCTGACATCGGGACGTGTTGACGCGGTCTTCTGGTATCAGGTCTGGCAGACGGGGGGCAAGGAGCCTGATTTGCCCGACGGTGTCCTTCTGTCAGAGACATATTACGGCTGGGATATGTTCATGCACCTGAAGCACTCAGTGAGGTAACATGCCTTGCCTGAAATGTGGGACTGACTCGCCCGGTGCAATAAGATTCCGCGCCCTTGAGGTTCACACGCTGCACATCCGGGACTTTGATGGCGAGAGAATCATTCAGGCATTAGGCGACTTCAGGGAATACGAGATTTGTACGGCCTGCGCTTCTGAGGAGGTGCAGGCTGTTTTCTTGCCCGCGAAAAGAATCGTGATGATGTGCCTTCCGTTCGTCCTGCTGACGGTTGGGGGGGCTGTGCTGTCGTTGTTGCTGACGTTCGGGGGCTTCATGCCCGCAGTTCGTGCGTTAGGGCCGGTTGCCTTTGTTGTCGGGATGATTGGGACGGCGGGGAAGGCTCGCGAGATTCTGGGGGAACGTGAGACGGTCAGCAAAATGAATCGTGATGACGCTGTGAGATATTGCGCGTGGCAGATTGTCCTGAAGAATGCCCCGAAAAAGTACAACGACAACGACATAACATATATTCCCGTCAGCAAAGACACACTGAGAATGACACCGTCTGAGCTTGCGGACAAGTACGGCCTTCTTCCGCCGATTTCCTCGAAGGCACATGAGCTTATGCACAACGGAGGGACAAAAGATGAGTGAGAGTTTTGTTGCGGCACTGAAGGTAGTATGCCCGATGATGATAATGATGGCGGTAGGCTGGCTTTGCAGGGTGAAGGGTGTAATCTCGCGCCCGGCCATGAAGGAATATGACCGTGTAATCTTCAACGTGTTCATGCCGTTGCTACTGTTCAAGAACATATACGAGATGGATTTTTCCGGGGGCTTCGCGCACAAAGAGATGATATACGCGGGAGTGTGCCTATTCGTGATATTCGCGCTGTGCATGAGGATGCCCGCATATCTCACTGATGACCCGCGCAAGTCCTGCGTAATCGGCCAAGCTGTCGTGAGGTGCAACTATATTATCTTCGGTGTTGCTGTGTCTGAGGCGTTGTACGGCGAGGGCAATATCGGAATGGTAGTGATGCTTGGGGTTGTTGTGGTCCCGGCGATAAACATATTCTCGGCTATCATCCTTGAGGCCGGGCGTTCGGGCAAGTCGAGTCCGGGCAAGCTCCTTCTCGCAGTCCTCAAGAATCCCATGATAATTGGGGCAATATTCGCGTTCGTGTTCAAGGCCTTCAACATTCCTATAGCCGCGCCCGTCTGGTCAGTGATAAGGAGCATAGCGAACTCGACAACAACAGTCAGCTTCCTATCATTGGGAGTCGGTCTGGACATGGCCGGGGGAGTCTCGGACAAGAGGCTTCTACACTGGGGAATATTCCTGCGGATGCTGATTGTTCCGCTGATGTTCATGCCTGTTTCTGTGCTGATGGGGTTCAGGGGTCAGAGCCTGTGCGCAATGATGGTAGTGTTCGCGTCTCCTTCTGCGGTTGCGTCGTATCCTATGGCGGTGGCGATGGGTGCTGACGGGCAGTTAGCGGGTCAGCTTGTGTGCGTTACGACGGTGCTGTCGGTGCTGACGATATTTCTGTGGACGTTCGGGCTCAAGAGCCTGGGGCTGATGTGAGAGGAGGATATATCATGAGGAATGTTTGCGTTATGGTGATGATGCTGGTGCTTGTGTTTGGGACGGCTGGGTATGGTGCTGTCTCTGATGATGTGTATGTGCGCAAGGACGTGTTCGAGGCATATATGCATAGGGTTGATGACAAGCTGGACATGATACTTGGGCTGATTAGGGAACAGCGCGAGGAGCATAAAGCCCAGATAACGGAGCTCAAGGACGAAATAAAGGGAATCCGTGAAGAGAATAAAGCGCAGATAACGGAACTCAAGGATGAGATAAAGGCAATCCGTGAAGAGAATAAAGCGCAGATAACAGAACTACGCGAGGAACTCAAGGACGAGATAAAGGGAATACGGGATGAACAGACAGCCCAGCGCAAAGACATAAACGCCCTGTCGAACCGAGTATCAGAGCTGACAGGACGAATAGAAGGGCTTGACGCACGATTAGGAGACTTGAGGAACGATATATATCTCGGACTCGTGATACTTGGGATAATAGTCGGCCTCCCTGCGGTGCAAAAGATATTCCAGAGCATCGCCGACCGCAAGCCCTCCTTGACGATTGAGGATGTCAGGCGGCTCATAGAAGAAAACAACATGAAGCTGTCAGGGAAAACGCAGGCATGAAACATAGTTTGTAGGCAAAAACTTTCCGGGCTATAATTTGGGCAGTAAAACTTTTCTGGGAGGACTGGTGAAAGTGGGACTGCTCAATAAGTTTTTCGACAACGCCGGGAAACCGTCGGGCATAATGGGGCGCGTGATGATCTGGGGAATGAACGTGTTTCACGCCCGTGTTGCCCGCTGGGGAATGTCGCGGATGAATGCGGGGTCGCCGTCAAGAATCGCCGAGCTTGGGTGCGGGGGCGGAATGAATATTCATGACTTGCTGGAGAGATTCCCGGCCTCTCATGTTACCGGGCTGGACTATTCGCCGCTGTCGGTCATGAAGGCACGTGAGCGCAACAGGGACATGATTTCGGCAGGACGCTGTGAGGTCATCGAGGGTGATGTGTCAGCTATGCCGTTTGATGACGGGGAATTTGACCTTGCTACGGCGTTCGAGACTATATATTTCTGGCCGGGACTCGTGAGGTGCTTCGCTGAGGTCAGGCGGGTGCTGAAACCGGGCGGGCATTTCGTGATTGTGAGCGAGTCTGACGGTAAGGACAAGCCGAGCCTCTGGTTCAACAGCATAATTGACGCAATGAATCTCTACACGCCGGAGGAAATCGAGTCAGCCTTGAGGGGTGCGGGCTTCAAGGAGATTAGGACGGAGCATCACGAGGGGCATTCATGGATTGTTGTTGAGGCGGTGAAGTAACAGAAAACCTCCGGGAGAATGTGTGTTCCCGGAGGCTGGGCTGTCGTCGTGTGTGATTTGGGGAGTTATGGTGTCGTTGTCGTTGGTGTGGCTTGGATCTTGCCGGACATGAGTCTTACCTCGAACTCGTATTTGCCCGCAGGCATCACATCTTTTTCAGCAGCATCCCAGTATTGATTATAGCCTTTTATCTTCTGCAACGCTGTCCTGATGTCGGAATTTTCAGGGTCGTCGGAGAAGTCCACTGTTACTTTCCAGTTTTCGATACCTTTGCCTGTAGCAACATACTTGACTTTATTACCCCCTGTACTGAAATCAACCCACGTAGGCAAAGTAACCAGAAGCATATCATCTGCTTCTACATCAGAAAGGCTGGTTACTCCTGTAGGCATCTCTCTGTCTTCATCAACTACATACAACGCCGCCGCTGTCTTGCAGGCCTCAACATTCCGCGCTATCGTAGCCGCCTTAGCCTTTGCCGTCGCGCCCCTCACCGAGTAAGTCATGACACTAGCAAGCGTAGCCAGAATCGCCACCACAACCAGCAGCTCAACCAGCGTGAAACCCTTGCGCGCCCTCTTCATCATATACCGCCCTCCTGTATTCAGACACACTCAGATTGTCATGTCCCGTACAGTCCATTCCGTCCAAGTATGCCCCGGAGGACACCTGAAGCGATGACTGCCTGCCTTGTTGCGCTTGTTACATGAAGTTTATCATGGAATGCGGAAATAGCATCACATGCCGCGATATGCAAAACATGCCCCGCACACTCCTGCCCGCGCAAAAAATCCCCCTGCCGCAATGACAAGGGGATTCCCGTTTTCACAGTCAGTTGCTTGCTACGCTACTTCCCTAGAGCCGCGTTCCTCCCTGCGATTCTTCCGAACACTACACCGTCAGTAAGCGCGTTTCCTCCGACTCTGTTCGAGCCGTGAATGCCCCCGGTAACCTCGCCTGCCGCGTAAAGCCCCGGTATCACGCTCCCGTCCTCACGCAGAACCTGAGCCTCAGTGTTGATCTTCACGCCGCCCATTGTGTGGTGAAGTGTCGGCGACAAAGGCACGCAGTAGAACGGGGCTTTTGCGATTGGCAGCTCTACTTCATCCTTCTCGAAGTCTGTATCTTTCCCGGCCGCAACAAGCTCATTGTACCGGGCAACAGTCGCCTTCAAGCCCTCAGCGTCAATGCCAGCCTTGTTCGCGAGTTCCTCAAGGGTATTGCCGACATAGAGATAACCCTTGCTCGTGAGGTTGTCCAGCTCGGCAGGAGGAAGCTCCTTAACGCCCGCGTAGAATCCGCCCTCACTGTCGAATATCGAGTACATGATCTGTCCAGGCTGTGCTATTGTCGCGTTGGAGATTACATCCCTGCGTCCGCTCTCCTCAACAAAGCGTTTGCCTTCCTTGTTGACGTAGATTGAGTTCTTGATGACCCCGGCGAAGTGGCTCTGCAGTCCTCCTGTTACCGGGTTTCCGTGCGGATGAATCTGTACATACTGCATCCCCTCAAGTGCCGCGCCTGCATTTACCGCCATCGTGATCCCGTCGCCTGTTGACGTTGGGGCGTTGGACGTGGGAAGACCGCTGAGGCCGTTATACTTCCTGACGAGCTCCGCGCTTGCCGCATAGCCTCCTGTTGCGAGGACTACCCCCTTGTCCGCGATGAACCTGTATTCCTGGCCGTTCTTGGTGTCGAAAGCAACAACCTCATTCACGCGCCCGTTTTTGTCGGCAACGAGCTGTTCTGCCTTGCAGTTGAGGATGACCTTTCCGCCGAGTTCAGCGACTCTCTTCGCGAGGGGGGCAACGAAGCCGTTGAAGGCTATCTTGTCTTTCTCGTCGAGACTGCGAGGCCACAAGCCGCCGATTGTCTGGTACACCATCTCAGTCCACACAGTCCCGTGATCCGTCAGCCAGTGCCGGGCTTCGAGTGCGTTGCGGGTCAGGACTGCCACAAGTGCCGGGTCAGCCTTGAAGTCTCCTGCCTCAAGAGTATTCATGAAGAACTTTTCGACGCTGTCCTCGACGGGGGGATTCATCTTGCTCTGTCTCTCAGGGTCTGGAGCGTTGAGAGTCCCGCCAGCCCTCGCAGTGTTGCCGCCAATCATCTCGTTCTTCTCAAGGATGATGACAGTCGCGCCGTTCTCCAGAGCCTCAGTAGCCGCCGCGAAACCTGCTCCGCCCGCGCCTATCACGATAACGTCAGCCTTCATCTCAACGGGGGTATCACTCTTTGCGGGGTACTCGATTTTCCGGCCCTCAAGGACTGACATTGTGATTCCCGTCTGCTTCAGGCAATCACGAACTGCCGCCATGAATGCCCCGCTTGTTACGGTCGCCCCGCTGACAGCATCACATGCTATTGACTGGTTGGCGATGATTTTCCCGGTCAGAAGCTCAATCGCCGTTATTCCAATTCCGGGGGACTCTATGCTCTCTGTCTTGATGTCGGTGATTTTGTCCTCCGTTACCGTCATCGTTACCTTGATTGCTCCGTTGTGGCCTGTTACTGTGGCGGTGTATGTGCCGGGCTTGAAGGTGCTTACGGTCTCTGAGACTTTCCCGGAGGCTTGGGCAATGCAGGCGTTCACGGCTTCTTTCAGCGCGTTGGACGACATTGTTGCGCCGGTCATTCCGTCAACCTGTGTGCTTTGAGCTGACAGAATCGCGGGGATGACCTTCTCGAACGCCTTATCGCCGAGTCCGGGTGTTTCTTCGTGCTTCACTATCTTTATGTCCGTGATTTTGTCCGCGTCAAACGTAACTGATACTTCGATGGGGACGTTGACGTTGTTACCTGTTGCTTTTGCCGTGTACGTTCCGGGGGTGTAGGCCTCAGCGCATATGCACAGCAACATTACCGCTACGATTGCCAGTGCTATAACTTTCTTCATGTTTGCGCCTCCTTATGATAACCCCCGGCAATGCCTGGACACTACCGGGGGATGAATATTGCTGACTTGGTGATTATTCTGCAGGTTTTGCTTCCGCTGGAGCTGGTGCTTCAACAGGTGCGGGGGCTGTCGGAGCTGCTTGCGACTGAGACGCTGATTCCGCCGGCTTCTCGATCGCGCTGGCAAGCTCAAGGCTCTTCTCAAGGATTGTGGCGAGTCCGTTCGTTACACCGTCAATCCTCCTGTAGAGGTCTCTCACTCCCTGGACCGCTAGGACATCCGTGAAGAATGAGTTGTCGTACTCAATCATCTTCATGTTGCCCTTGACGAGGATTTCCTTGTTGGACTTGTCGATTTCCTCAAGTTTCGGGCGCATCTCGGTTAGAGCCTCGGATATGGCCTTGTCGAGGACTGCCTTGTGCTCCGGCGAAAGAGCGTCGTACAGCTTCTTGTTCATGCATATCTGGTTGCAGTAGAGGATGTGATTCGTGCAGGCAAGGAAATTCTGCACTTCCTCAAAGTGCGCGCCCACGCATGTATCAGCCGCGTTCTCCTGAGCGTTGACTGTCCCCTGCTGGAGGGAGATGTACAGTTCCGCCCAAGCAAGCGGTGTAGGCTCCGCGCCGATTGCCGTCCAGAAATCCATGTGGTTCTTGTTCTCCATCGTGCGGATCTGGAGTCCCTTGAAGTCTGAGAGGGTCTGCAAATCCTTGTTGGCCGTCGTGAGCCTGTATGTCGCGTTCTGCATGAAGCCAAGAAGGTGAAGCCCGGCTTTCTCGTAGGCCTCGGAGATTTTCTTGTGGAACTCGGAGTCGCCGTTAAGCACCTTGTCGATTGTGTCGCCGTTATATCTCGCGAACACCATAGGAAGGTCGAACACAGCTACTTCCGGGATGAACGACACAACCGGGGCTGTCTGGCACAGCATGATTGCGATATATCCCTTCTGTGCCTGACGGAGCAAATCCGCGTCGCCGCCAAGTTCGCCGTTGGGGAAATAGTCGATGACGAGTCCCGCGTTTGCCGCTCTCACTTTCTCCTGCACAAGCTGGACGAACACCTGTCCTGCCGCGCCCTTCGCTGTAGTGTCGGCGGTAACAAGCCACAGTTCATCCATCTCTGACGCTCCGAACGCTGCCGAGCCGAGAGCAAGCGCCAACATAAGGGCAACGATAAATTTCTTCATGACTTCACCCTCCTAATATACAAGCCATGTGCTTATCTCAGGAATGTAGACGATAAGCGCGAGTGAAAGCAGGAATGCCACGATGAACGGGAACGCTCTCTTTGCGACATCCATAGGCTGATCCTGAGAGATATTGCCCGCGACGAACAAGTCAAGTCCGAACGGAGGAGTCGCAAGCCCTATCGACAAGCAGCACACAAGAACAACGCCGAAATGTACCTCGTCAACACCAAGCATCTTGACCGCAGGCAGAAGGACGGGTGCGAGAATGATAATCGCCGGGCCGGTGTCCATAATCATGCCCAGAATCAGGAAGATGATTGTGCAGACTGTCAGGACTGAAACGGAGCTGTGGAAGTTGTTGACGATGAAATCCTGCACCGCTGATGTCGCGTGAGTGAGTGAGAGGACGCGCCCGAATGCTGTCGCAAACGCGAGGACAAATGCGAGTCCGCCGTAAGTCTTGACGCTGCCCGTGAGGAATCCCGGAAGAGCCGAGAAGCTGATTGTCCGCTCAATGAACAGGCACACGATGATTGCGTAGAAGACCGACACAACCGCCGCTTCAGTCGGGGTGAAGAAGCCCGTGTAAATACCGCCGAGAATGATAATCGGGCACATCAGAGCCCAGAAGGAGTCCTTGAAGAGAGGCCAGAATCCGTCTTTGCTGATGTCATCGAGACGAGCCTTAATCTTCGCTTTGTCCTCGCCCTTAGTCATGCAGTAGAACACAGCGTAGGCCATCAGGAACAAGCCGATAAGGATGCCCGGGAAAACTCCGCCCAAGAAGAGCTTGCCTGTTGACACGCCCGTAGCCAGCGAGTAAAGCACGAACGGTATCGACGGGGGAATGATGACTCCCAAGCCGCCGGCAACCGCTATGAGTCCCGCCGCCCACGTCTTGTTGTAGCCGAGGTCAACCATGAAGGGGACGCACATTGCGCCGACAGCCGCCGTTGTAGCAGGGCCTGAGCCTGAGATTGCCCCGTAGAACAGGCAGGTGAGAACGACCGCGCAGGGAATGCCGCCCGTCATCCTTCCCACGAAATAGGAGAAGAAGTTGAACAGTTTCTTGGAGATTCCGCCCTCAGCCATGATAACGCCGCCGAGTATGAACAGGGGAACCGCAAGAATCGGTGTCGAGTTCGCGCCGGACAAAGTGTTATCGACGATCTGGGGAATGACCCCGCCGCGCGCCATCATGAGGATGGGGGCGACCGAGCCGAGAATCATGCTGACCCCGATAGGTATCGAGATGATTATTGCCACAAGGAACACTACGAATACGAGTAACGCTGCCATAGATTACTTCGCCCCCTCTGCTGACTTTGCCGCTTCAAGCTCGGCCTGCGCGTCAAGCTGTGTCTGCTCAAGCGTGGTAAGCTCCTTCTCGTTGAACTTGCTCAGGTGGATGAAGAACATCTGCACCGCCCTGAGTGTCGCCAGCCCGAACCCGAAAAGACCGCACGCATAAAGCCACCACATAGGCCAGTTCATCGCGGGAGAAGTCTCAGCCTTCGCGCCCTCCAGCATTTCGCCCGCTGACCACTTCAGGCACTCTATGCTGTGATACGCAAGCAGAGCCATGCAGGCCGCAACGATAATGTCGACGCAAAGATTGATGGTCTTGCGCAGTTTCTGGGGCATGAGGTCAAGCACCACGCTAACACGGAGCATGTTGGCCTTCCTGATTGTGTAGGGAAGGGAGATGAACACGCTCATTATCCACATGAAGCGGGAAAATTCCTCCGCCCACGTGAGGGACTGGATGAACGGGATTTTCCTGACGACAACCTGAAGCATCATGACACATGCGATCAGTATCAGGAATATGACAAGTAAGCACTCCTCGAAATGCTCGTCAAGCCATTTGAACATGAAACAAACTCCTCCTGACTGTGAAAATATTATTGCCCCCGGATGTCGCGCCGGGGGTTTGCTGCCTTTGTTACTCTGCCTGAGACGCGATTAAATCCTTCGAGCGTCCAGCCCTGAGAACGTAGCTGTCCAGGTCATGGCCGACAATCTCGCGTACCTTGCGGGACATCTCCATAACCTTGAGAACGTCGACTCCCGTCTCAATTCCCATCTCGTCCATCATGTTGATTACGTCCTCAGATGAGATATTGCCAGCCGCGCCCGGTACGAACGGACAGCCGCCGAGCCCGCCGAATGAGGCATCAAAGCGTGTCATTCCTGCCTGCATTGCCGCGATTATGTTGGCGATTGCCGCGCCGCGTGTGTTGTGGAAGTGAAGCCACCATGAAGCCTGGGGGTATTTCCCGCGCACGTGCCTGCAAAGCTCGAATACCTGATTGGGGACTGCCTGCCCTGAAGCGTCCGACAAAGAGATTTCGTTGATGCCAACCTTCAAGTAAGCCTCAATTATCGCGTCAACATCCTCAACGGGAGTCCTTCCTTCCCAAGGGGACGCAAAAGGCATTGAGATTGAGCCGGAGATTTCGATTCCGTTCTCATTGGCCATCTTCACGCAGTCCGCGAAGCCCGCAACGCTCTCTTCTGGAGTCCTGTTGAGATTCTTTAGGTTGTGCATACGGCTTGCTGACACGTTGAGCTTGACCTTCTTGCATCCGCAGTCTATAGCCCTCTGAACGCCGCGAGTGTTGGGGATTAACGCCCTGAGCTGTACATCCTCCGGGACCTCGCCGATTCTCTTGAAGACTTCATCAGTGTCCGCCATCTGAGGGACTCTCACGGGGTGCATGAATGAGCCTACCTCAATGACCTTGTAGCCCGCCTCAATGAAGCCCCGCAGGATTTCTACCTTCTGGTCGGTTGTGGGGTAAACTTTCTCGTTCTGTATGCCGTCCCTGAGACCGACCTCGCATATTGTTACCTTTGCCGCGTAAAAGCTGGGTATATTCTTCATGTTATGCACCTGCCTGTGCGTTGTGAATCTTGGTGAGCATTTCCTTCAACTCGCCGACCTGAATTTGACCAGGCGCGGAAGTCTGTCCTGCTGCCCCGAACGTCATGCATGACCCTGAAAGCTCACAGGCAACCCGGCTCATCATCCCAAGAGGCCCCATCGAGATTGTGAGGAACGGGCGGTCAGTGAGCTTCTCGAACTCAACGGAAGCGGCTATGACTGCGAGAACATCAGCCTTTGACTTGGGCATGACGGCAGCCTTGGGCATGTCTGCTCCTGCTCCCTGCTGGTGTCTGAGGGTGGTAACAATCTCGTTCGCGTGAGGAGTCGCAGAGAAGTTGTGCCTTGAACCGACAACGAGACAGCCTGCTTCATGAATCTTGCCGACAAGTTCAGCCGAGCAGTCAGAGGCAGGGGCGTTCCAGTCAGTTTTTCCCCAGAACATTTCGACATCGACAAGGTCAGCGTCCCCGGATTTTGCTACAGCAAGATTAGCCGCGGCGTAATCCTCAAACTTGGGGGCAATCTCTCCGCCTTCAGGCTTTGTGCGGATGGTGAACAGTATCGGGGTGTTCTTGAGGACTCCGCGAAGTGCCTTCAACGTCTCAAGCAATACGGGGGTGTTCATCAAGTCAGCGTAGAAATCCGCCCTCCACTCGACCAAGTCAGCAGGAAGCCGTGTAATCTCTTCAGCCTTTGCGAGGATGTCAGCCTTAGTTTTCGCGACAATGGGGACGATAGTTTTCGGGACACCCGCGCCGAGTTCAACGCCGTGAACTTTGATTGTCTTCATGGCCTAGTCGATACCGTTCGCCGCAAAATACTTCTTGGCGACATCGAGGCACTGCCTAGCATGTCCTGCAACACCGCGGGCCTTGATTTCCTTCAGGTTGGGAAGCTCAATTGACAGCGGGATGTTGGGCATAGCCTTTACCATGTCAGCGATTGCCATTGCGCCTTCGCCGGGATACATTCTGCCTTCGCGGGCTGTGAACAGCATAAGGTCATCCTTGATGTTGTCGAGCACGGGGTCTCCGTTGGGCATGTCCTCAGTTGCCGGGCCTGCAGGTCCGTCGCAAAGGTGGATGAAGCGGAAATACTTGCGGGGTGTTCTCGCGAGCTCTGCACCTGTTACGCCTGCGCGTCCTGCGTGGAGCGTGTCGACCATCACGAAGACGTTATCACGGTAAAGGTTGTCGATGAGGGTTATATCTTCCTGAAGGTTTCTGACACCCGCCCAAGGAAGGAACTCAATGTTGAACATGAGGCCGTACTTCTTGGCCATGTCTGCGACTTTTCCGGCTGTCTCTGTGTACCATTTGACATCGCGTGTCCATACTGAGCCGAGAACGTCAGTAGCTCCGAGTTTTGCGGCGGCCTCGAATGCTGGCTCGTACTCGTTGATGTCGAGGTCTTTGCGGATGCGGGCAAGCTCAATGTCCATCACGGGCATATCGTACTCTTTGAGGGCTGCCTGAATGTCTGCGAAGAGCTTGGGGTCTTCCTGCGGGAGGAATGAAGGTTCACCGGGAAGGTGCATAGGGATTGTGCGGAGGCTGACGAAATCATACCCGGCTTCTTTTGCGATCTTGATCTGATCCATCGGGTTGGTTCCGGGGATTGTGAGGTATGCGAGTGAAAATTTGCGTGACATTGTGATACTTATCTCCTTTCGTGTCGTGAAAATGAACAAACCGCCCATGTGAAAGCGGCGGCATGATTCCTGTTACTACTTGCCTTCTTTTTCCTTCATGATTGTCTCGAGGGTCTGGCGCATGACATCCAGCGGCACGGCCTTTCCGCCTGTCCAAAGCTGAATCTGCCTCAGTCCCTGATACAGTGTCATTCCGAGTCCGTTGATGGTCTTGCAGCCGACTTCAGCGGCTTCCTTGAGGAAACGGGTGATTGCGGGGTTGTACGTGGCATCGAAGCAAACGTGCGAGGGCTTGAGATATTTCTTGTCGACGCAGGTATATTCTTCCTTGCCGCGCATTCCGAGTCCTGACAGGTTGAGGATGATGTCTGTCTCGCCGAGTGCCTTTGCGATTGCCGCCTCATCTGCTGAACGAATGGGTACGCACACGCCGGGGTAGAAGCCGTTGATTTCGTTGCTGAGGGTCTCGCACATTTCTGAGCGTGAGGAGATATAGATTCTCTTCGCGCCTGCTTCAGCGAGTTCAAGACACACTGACCTGCCAGTTCCGCCCGCGCCGAATGAGAACATGACTTTGTCCTTGATGGTGCAGCCCTGTTCGAGGATGTCGCGGAGTGCGCCGTATCCGTCTGTGTTGTAGCCTACGAGTTTTCCTTCGGCTGTCTTGACGACGGTGTTGGAGCTTCCCATTTTCTTGCAGAGGGGATCATAGTCGTCGAGGTACTGCATGACTTCGACCTTGTTGGGCTTGGTTACCGCGCAGCCGAGGAATGTGGGCATGTAGCGGATTCCGTCGATGATTTCCTTGAGGTGGGTGCTGTCGGCCTCGCAGTAGCAGTAGACCATGTTGAAGCCTGCGGCCTGGTATGCTGAGTTCTGCATACGTGCGGCGAATGACTGACCCAGAGGCGTGCCGATGAGTGCGATAAGTCTGCTGTTAATATCGATCTGCATAGCTATTAACGCTCCTGACATATGAAATTTTTGGTGAAAGTTTTGTTATTGGAACGGTGATAATTTTATTCACAAGAAATCCAGAATGCAAACATAATTTTACTGGTATTGATGAAATTTTGTTGACTGTAAAAAAATTTGCCACTGCGTTTATAGCTGGAGGACGTACTGGCAAAGCTCTTGTGTGTCAGGAAGGTATATCATCATGAGGATTTCGGGCATATCGCAGGCTCTCATGATTTCGCGGGCGTATTCGACATCGGGCGGGGACAATTTGCGGCCTCCTTTTGGGTGTGAGTGAACGAAGCCGATGAACTCGATTCCGTGTTCTGCCCACTCAGCTATGACTCTGTTGAGGCTGTCTACGTCAGGGGTGTAGGTGCTGCGCTCTGTTATGCCTGTGCTGTCGTGGTGGAAGGCTGTTACTGTGTGAGGGGCGGTGAGACTGACTCCGAGAATGCCGCCTGTTTCGGGGATTCTGTGATTGCTGAAATTCCTCCCGGCAGAACAACAGCCCTCGCATTTTTCTGTTCGGTCATCTTATTTCCCCCCTTCCATTGTCAGAAAGCGTTGCGCCAAAAAGCCCCCCTCATGAAGAAACCACCCGGCGCAAATCCGAAGCACACAACTAACACTCATCTTCCCGCACTGTGTTATGATAGCCACACATCAATAGCACAAGTTTCTTGTCCTTGTTTTTTTGTGCCGCCAGTCCACAAATCCCCTATCACACTCATCCTCAGCATTAAACCACAAGGCTAATCACCCGGAAATCTCATGTGGTACAATACTCCGCACCCCAAATTTCACAACAAGAAACGGAGAACGATACTCATGATTCCAGGAGCATTAATCGGCGACATTATAGGCAGTGCTTACGAGTCCAGGACGCGAAAAGTTAAGTCAAAGGATTTCCCGCTAATATCCGAGCATTCACACTTCACGGACGACTCTGTTATGACTATGGCAGTTGCTCACACTCTCATGAAGTGGAAGAAGGGTACTCCCATTGACGAGTCAGAATACGAGTCAGCACTGACAGAGACATTGCGCGGTTTCGGCAGGGATTACCCTAGCGCAGGCTACGGAAGAAAGTTCAAGGCGTGGCTGTTCTCAGATGACCCCAAGCCCTATAACGGTTTCACCAACGGCGCGGCCATGAAAGTATCTCCTGTAGCATGGTGGTTTGACGACCTACAGACCGTCGAGAAATTCGCGGCACTCACAGCAGGCATAACCCACAGCCACCCCGAAGGCATCAAGGGCGCGCAGTCAACAGCGGCGGCAGTTTTCCTCGCAAGGACAGGCAAGAGCAAGGACGACATTCGGAGCTACATCACGATACGTTACGGCTACGATTTGTCCCGGAGGCTTGATGACATACGGCCGGGCTACGAGTTCGACACAACATGCGCCGGAACAGTCCCGGAGGCTATAATCTCGTTCCTTGAGAGTGAGAGTTTCGAGGACGCAATCAGGAACGCTGTATCACTCGGCGGGGACGCTGACACACTGGCGGCAATAGCAGGGTCAATCGCTGAGGGCTTCTACGGTGTCCCGGAAGAAATGGAGTCGCTTGTTCGTCCGCTGCTTGACGGGTTCATGATTTCTGAGGTTGAAAGATGGAACAAGGCACTCAACGGCGGGGATGTTACGGAGGACTCAACGCCAGCCGAGAAGGTGAAGAACGGAATAACGGAAATGGTGTTCATTCTGGACAGGAGCGGCTCAATGTCAGGGCTTGAGTCAGACACAATCGGGGGCTTCAATTCTATGGTCGACAAGCAGAAGAAGGAACCGGGCGAGGCGTTCGTGTCGACCGTCCTGTTTGACGACCAAATTGACGTGATACATGACCGAGTCAAACTCACGGAGATTCCCCCGCTCACAGAAAAGGAGTACTTCACGCGCGGGATGACAGCCCTTCATGACGCAATGGGCAGGGCAATTCACCACATCGCGGGAGTCCACAAGCACATGAAACCCGAAGAAGTCCCGGAAAATGTTGTGTTCGTCATCATCACTGACGGGATGGAGAACGCAAGCACTGAATATTCAGGCTCCAAGGTCAAGAGCATGGTCGAGCATGAGAAGGCAAAACACGGCTGGGAGTTCCTGTTCATCGGCGCGAACATGGACGCTATAGCTGTTGCCGGGAGGCTCGGAATCGACAGGGGAAGATCGGCGAATTACCGCTCGGACAGGAGGGGCACGGGAAAAGTATTCATGAGTCTCAGCCGGGCTATGTCATACAGCCGTATGGAACGTGCGATGCCTGAAGACTGGTCGGCGGAAATTGACGAGGATTTTGCTGACGAGGACAGAGAACCCGACAGCGGGACAACTACTGTCCGTGATATTTTCATGCGAAGGCACAAGAAGTAATTTCACCGCATCATGGCCGGGAACGGGGCAATTCACCTCATGCCCGGCCTAAGTTCCGGCGGTTACATGGCAATCTTCACCGCACACCACACCAGCGCAAGCCCCATCACAACATTGAACGGCCTGTAATACCGCACAAGGAATCTCTGCAGCAATCCCCCGGCAGTCCCCCACATGCACCAGCTCACAGCACTCACCGCGATATGCCACGCAAGCCACAGGATATATGCCGCCCCGAAATACTTCAGCCAGCCAACAACACCGGGCATGTACTGCGCAAGCCCGCTGCATGACAGTATCACCATCGCCATCACAGCCGTGAACCCCGCAAATATCCCCCAGATTACCCGGCTTCCCTTCCTCCAGCCGTATGTGCTGACCGAGTAAAGCGACATGAGATTATTCGGGCCCGGCGTGAATGTCGTGATTAACGCGTAAGGCATGTATGACAGCACAGTATCAAGCATGAAATTACCAGCCTCCTTTGAGTCCGGGCAACTATAACACAAAAACAGGCCTATTGATTTAGTGTGCTATTCGTGGCATAATTCCCCGTAACAATTCCCGGAGAGGTGAAACAGTATGACAGACCGCGAAATTTTCACAGCAACCTTTGAGGCTGTATGCTGTTGCCGCCCCCTCACACTGTAATTCCGCGCAGGCACATTCCATCCGTCAACCAGAATTTCACCGCACGGCCTGGCACGTCATCAGGCAGAATATCACGCACACACAAAGGAGAGTATCATCATGCCGAAAGTTTACACGTCAATTGACCAGCTCATAGGACGCACGCCCCTTCTCGAACTCACGCGCATAGAGAAGCATTACGGTCTGTCCGCGAAAATCCTCGCCAAGCTCGAATACTTCAACCCCGCCGGAAGCGTCAAGGACAGAATCGCAAAAGCCATGATAGACGACGCAGAAGCACAAGGACTCCTCAAGCCCGGAAGCGTCATCATCGAACCCACAAGCGGCAACACAGGAATCGGACTGTCATCCGTCGCGGCAACAAGAGGCTACAGAATCATCATCGTTATGCCTGAAACTATGTCGGTTGAACGCAGGAAGCTCATGAAGGCTTACGGGGCTGAGTTAGTCCTCACAGAAGGAAGCAGGGGAATGCGCGGGGCAATCGAGAAAGCCTCGGAGCTTGCGGCGGAAATCCCGGACTCCTTCATCGCCGGGCAGTTCGTCAACCCGTCAAACCCCAAAGTCCACCGCGAGACCACAGGCCCGGAAATCTGGCAGGACACAGGCGGCCATGTCGACATCTTCATTGCAGGCGTTGGGACCGGCGGGACTCTCACAGGAACGGGAGAATACCTGCGCTCGGTCAACCCTGACGTGAGGATTATCGCGGTCGAGCCGTCCGGGTCTCCTGTGCTGTCAGCGGGGCGTTCCGGGAGCCACAAGATTCAGGGCATAGGCGCGGGGTTCGTCCCTGAAGTCCTCAACACGAGGCTCTACAGCGAGATATTCACCGTGAACGATGACGACGCGATTAACACCGGGAAACTGACCGGGAAACTTGAGGGCTTCCTTGTGGGGATTTCGTCGGGGGCTGCGCTTTTCGCCGCGGTTGAGACAGCAAAGAAGCCTGAGAACGCCGGGAAGAACATTGTCGTGATACTTCCTGACACGGGGGAGCGTTATTTGTCGACGGCACTTTTCGCGGAATAGGCCATGAATGTTGATGAGGCTTTGCGGTCAGCAGAAGAAGGACTGATGTTCTTTGCCGAGAAGGATGAGACTGACTACAACGGCATACGTGAGAATGTGGAGGGGGCATTCCGTCATCTTCTGGCGGCTATGTTCCCTTCCCACGTCAACCCTGAAGGACGGAGCATCGCTGAGAACCTGAGGCTTGCTGCTGACGGGCTGAGGGCGGCTTTGTCCAGGCTTGCTGACGGTGAGAGGGCTGAACGCTTCACGGCCATGCTCATATCACGTCTGCCGGAAATCAGGCGGGTGTTGTGGACCGACATTGTGGCGGCGTATCAAGGCGACCCTGCGGCGAAGAGCCCGGATGAGATTATCCTTGCTTACCCGGCATTCACGGCAATCAGCGCGTACAGGGTGGCACATGAGCTTTACGCGGTGAACGCCCCTTTAGTCCCAAGAATCATAACAGAGTATGCTCACAGGCTGACGGGTATAGACATTCATCCGGGCGCGGCAATAGGTGAGTATTTCTTCATCGATCACGGTACGGGAGTCGTTATCGGCGAGACCTCGACAATCGGCCACAGGGTCAAGATATACCAGAATGTTACGATAGGAGCGAAGAGCTTTGATGTTGCGCCCGACGGATCACTAGTGAAGGGCATAAAGCGTCATCCAGACATAGGGAACAACGTTGTGATTTACGCGGGGGCTACAATATTGGGAGGCCAAACGGTCATCGGTGATGACTGCGTGATAGGGGGGAATGTGTGGCTGACTCACTCGGTGAAGGCCGGGCGGGTTGTGCTGAATGAGCGGTGAGGAAAAGAGTATAATTCTTGCCGGGAATGCGGATGTAAGAGTCTGCTCCCGGCAATTTGATTCTCAGGAGGAAGTTATATTCATGAATGACAGCGGATATTCTTTATGGTTCTACAATATTGACGTTGACTATATCAAGTTCCTTCACAGCGTTGACGGCAAGGTTCAGTACTCGCAGGGCAGTGATTACAGCTCAAAGCCTTTTCTAGGCGGTTTCAGTATTGACGGCATAAGATACTTCGTCCCGCTTTCATCACCCAAGAGCAAGCATATACACTGGGACTATGAGGGAGATACTTACATCATGATTCATGAGACCATCAGGGAGGAAGACAGGAAGCCCAAAAACGTAATCAGGCGGCAGACGGATGAAGGCCTCGAAAAAATACTAGCCATACTCTATTTCAACAACATGATTCCCGCCCCTGAAGGATGCTATGAGCCTGTCGGGGATTTCATCAACATTAGGGATGATTTGTATTATGACCTTCTACGCAAAGAATACTATTTCTGCCTGAATATTGACGGCAAGATAGCCTGCAAAGCCAGGAAGCTGCATGACGCGCAGAAAGAAGCAGGCGTAACGGATGAATTGTGCTGCGACTTCATGAGGCTGGAAAAAGCAATGAGAGAATATCAACGTTAGCGCAAAAAATTCCCCCAGTCATCCAACATGGCCGGGGGGATTCTTGTCGTTACCGTCTCAAGACTTTTGAGAGAAACTCAACCGTTCGCGGCTGTTTCGGGCGGTCAAAGACTTCTTCCGGCGTGCCTTCCTCGCTGATTATGCCCTTGTCGATGAACAGCACCCTGTCCGAAATCTCGCGGGCAAACCCCATCTCGTGCGTAACAAGATACATAGTCATCCCTGAGTCGGCAAGCTCCTTCATGACATCCAGAACCTCGCCTATCATCTCCGGGTCAAGCGCGCTGGTAGGCTCGTCAAAAAGCAGCATGTCAGGACTCATAGCCATAGCCCGCGCAATAGCCACCCTCTGCTTCTGCCCTCCCGACAGCCTGTCAGGCCACTCGTCAATCTTGTCCGCAAGACCGACCCTCGCCAGAAGCTCACGCGCCTTTGCGTCGGCCTCGTCCTGAGTCATGATTTTGAGGTCGACAGGAGCAAGAGTCAGGTTCTTCCTCACAGTCAGGTGCGGGAAAAGGTAGAAGTGCTGGAACACCATCCCCATATGACGGCGCACAAGGTTTATATCACACTTGGGACTCGTTATGTCCTCGCCCTTGAAGGTGATTGTCCCGGACGTGGGAGCCTCCATCTGGTTCAGGCAGCGGAGGAATGTGGACTTTCCAGACCCGGAAGGCCCTATCACCGCTATCTTCTCGCCCTTGCGGATGCCTGTCGTGATTCCGTTGAGGACGCTCAATGTCCCGCCGTCCTGAAGCCGGAATGTCTTGTGAAGATCCGTAACAGTAAGAATCATGTCGTCATTCATGGCCATGATTAACCCCTCCTGCCCCTGCTGAGCCAGTGTTCCAGCTTGCTCACAAGTTTAGTCAGCACCATCACCATAATCAGGTAGATTATCGCTACCATGACTAGGGGCTGTGAGTGTTCGAGCGTCAAGGCCTGTATGTTTTGCCCGGCGCGTGTCAGGTCATCAATCCCGATATACCCGGCTATTGATGTCTCCTTCAGCAGGGCTATGAACTCGTTGAACAGCATCGGGACGACATTTCGCAGAGCCTGGGGGAGAATTACACGCCGCATTGATGTCCCGTAAGTCAGGCCGAGAGATCTTGCCGCCTCCATCTGGCCGGGGTCAATGGACTCGATTCCTCCCCTGAAGATTTCCGCCACATATGCCCCGGAGTTAAGCCCGAACGCTAATATCGCTATGTACTGGGTGTTGAGGTCTCTTGCGCTGGCAAAAATCGTGAAGTTCCAGATGAGCAGCTGAACCATTGCAGGAGTCCCGCGCAGGACGGTGATATAAGTCTCGGCCAGCTTGTTGAGGACGGGGATGTGCATTCCGCCGTTGTGGGCAACACGTATCACGCTCAGAATCAGCCCGACAATCACGCCTATCACAGTCGCACCGGCCGTCATGAAGAGCGTCGACTTCAGCCCGTCAACAAGCATCATGTAGCGGTCATCCTTGATGAAGTTCTGGTAGAAGCGGCGGTTGAAATCACTCCATGCCTCCACCGTAAAGAACCCCGACTCCCACAGCGCATAGACCAAGAACGCCCCGACGAACCCAAGCAGTATATCGCCGCGGCCCGCTCCGGGATAGCTCTTACTTCTCATAGTCATCCGCCCGGACAAGAGCGACCTGCTTCGTCCCGTCAACATAATCGTCCGAGAAGTCCATGTTCTCCCTGCGCTCGTCGTTCACGGTGATTCCCGCGCAAATCATGTCGACTTTTCCGGTTGATACAGCTGTCGGAAGAGCGTCAAAGTTCATGTTGATGATGACGAGTTCCCTGCCGAGCTTCTTGGCGATGTGGGCGCACATCTCAACGTCGATTCCGATGAAGCCGCTTCCTACTTTCAGCTCATAGGGCGCGAATCCTGCCTCAGTCCCGACATAGAGCTTGCCGCCCTCAGCTCCCTTGTTGAAGTCAATATCTCCCGGCTTGACCGCTGAATAATCGCCGTCCAAGTATCTCGCGAAAATAGCGGCCATTGTCCCGTCAGCCTTCATCTCAGCGAGTATCTTGTTGACCTGCGAAACAAGCTCTGTGTTGCCTTTCTTGAAGCCGATCGCGTAGCTCTCGACGCTCAGAGCCTCGTCCATGATTGCGAGTCCCTCGACCTCGTTCACGAATCTCTTGGCGGGCATCTCGTCCATGACTATTGCGCGGACTTTCTCCTGCTTGAGGGCGGCCACTGCGTCAACGTACTTCTCGTAGGTCGTGAGGAGCTCGCCCTTCTTGTCGCCCAAAAGATCCTCGGCGATGTACTGGCCTGTTGTGCCTCTCTGTGCGGCGAGGCGTTCACCTTTGAGGTCGGCGGGGGATTTGAGCTTCCCGTCAGCAGAAGCGCAGGAGCAGAACGCAAGAACGAGCATCAACGCAAAAACTTTTCTCATGATGATAATTCCTCCTTAATGTGGATGGGCTGTATTATACGCTATTCCGCCCTCTCAATTGCCCCGCGGGTCTTCCTGCCGGGTCAAAGTAGTCAACCGGGGGAAGGTCTCCTGTTACTGCTACTCTCATGACCCCGCTGCCCTCTATGACCGGGAAATCGGCTGCTGCAGGCTCGCCGGACACAAGGACATTCTCACGGATTAACCGCTCAAGTGTGCCGTCAGACTTCATGTCGTTGATTGCGAGGTTGACGGCCAGCATCTTGGGCTTGTCCTCCTCACGCATGGCCAGGGACAGGCCGAGTATTGGGTTGTGGTGGTGGTCGATGAGAGCCAGGTTCTTGTTGCGGGCGGCTGTGTACTGTGCGGTGTAGATTCCCACGCTGAAGCGGTCAATCCTGCCTGAGCGCAACGCCATCAGCATATCGGTCATGTTGTCGAATATCACGATTGTGTTGGTGTTGGTGAAAGGGGCTGGCTTGCCTTCTGCTTCTGCCACATTCTCTGACCAGCGGAGAACGTCATCCTCATTCATTCCGATTGGCGCGAGGACTCCGATTCTTGCCGCGTCAGCATGTGCTATTGCAGCTGAAACCAGAGCAAGAACCAGCGCGGTTACAGCGTGTTTCTTCATGGGTAAAGCCTCCTGTTGTTGGGAAATTTTGACGTGAGAATTATACCGCTTGACATTGAGGCACAAAAAAAGCCCCGGAGAAATCCCCGGAGCTTCAAGTCAGCAAAATCTATTCTACAGCGCAGACCTCGCCGGAGCTCACGAAGTAGAACACACCGTCGCGGTAAAGACCGTCAAACGACATCCCGTCAAGCTCTGTGATTGTGTTGATGATTCTCCCGGTCTTTGCGTCAAAAGCGAACACAGGCTCTGATACTGCCGCCGAAAGAATGACCCCGCCGCCGATAAGGGGAGCAGCACCGATTTCGCCGTCGTCAATGGAAGTGTCATACCGCCAAATCTCTTTGCCCGTGTGCGCGTCAAGGACAACGATATACCCGCGCCCTGTTCCTACAGCCACGAGGCCTTCACCGACTGCGGGCTGTGTCGTTACGGGGTCGCCGACTTTCACCGTCCACAGAGGCTCGATGCCGTCGACCTTCACCGCTGTAACTGAGCCGTCCCATGAGGAGAAGTACACTACACCGTTGCTGTAAGTCGGGGTATTAAGCGCGCCGCCTGCACCGCCTCCGCCGATTCTCTTGCCTGTCTTGGCGTTGATGATGCTGAATGTCCCGTCATACTCGCCGAGGAAAACGAGTCCGCCGTGGTATTCGGGGGCTGTCCTGAGTCCCTGGTCGCTGGCCAGATATGTCCAGTCTACTTTTCCGTTGCTCTCGTCATGGGCGTAAAGTTTCCTGTCTCCCTTTGAGGCGAAGACTTTTCCGCCGCCTGCTGTCGTTCCGTCCGAGAGCGTCTCGTGGGTGTCGACCTCGTGCATGTTGTCGTGTTCGTTGGGGATGTAGCTCCAGTGCCTCTCGCCGTTGGAGATGTTCATGCAGTATATTTCACCGCCGCCCTGAGCGAATATCACATGGCCGTGCGCTGTGATTGAGGGTGTCCCGCAGGCCGCGTCGGTCGTTCCCTGCCTTGACCAGATCACTTTGCCCGTGTTCTTGTTGACACCGTAGAATCTCCCGGACTGGTCGCCGAAGAGAAGGACATTCCCGGAGAGAGCCACGCCGCTTGTGATGCGCGCGTCATAGGGGAAGTGCCATACCAACCTGCCCTCTACAGCCCAAGCCTGAGCCGCAAAGAGGGCGACGACTAACACGAATACTGCTGTGCAAACCTTTTTCATTGCTGGTATTCACCTCATTGGAATTTTGCCATATTGTAACATACTGTTTTTCACAATCCGCCCTATAGTAAATGCGTCAAAATTTAGCTGTTGAAAGGAGCTTTTTCCTGTCATGAAAAAAGTGTTATCAGGCGTTCTTCTGGCTGTGCTGTTCGCGTCGGCGGCTTTCGCGGATGCCACTGCGGATCTGTTCAAGGCTGTGGAAGAGGACGTTACGGTTGACGTGGTGCAGGGGTTCATCAAGGCCGGAGCTGACCTCAAGGCCACTGACGAAGAGGGGAAGACCATCCTCGTCCACGCGGCAGGCTTCAGGAACAACCCCGCGATATTCCAGGCACTCCTTGAGGCAGGCGCGGACGCAAGCGCAAAGGACAAGGACGGACACACCGCGAAGGATTACGCGACGGCAAGCGGAAGCACGGAAATCGCCAAGCTGTTCAACTAACCTCACGGAGCGACAAGCAGAAGAAAACGAGAACTCTGTACCTTTTGGGCGCAGGGTTCTCTTTTTGTTACACACCTATTCCCATTACCCTGCTGGCAACCGCGAAATACAGCGTCAGGCTTCCAGCGTCAACAATCGTCGTGACAATCGGCGAGGCCATCAATGCCGGGTCAAAACCAAGAGCCTTGGCCAGCAAGGGCAGCATCCCCCCGACAGTCTGCGCGAATATCACTGTCCCGAAGAGGCTTATACCCACAATGATTGACAGCAATAAATCCCCGCTCATTGCGTACTTGTAGGCGAAATTCACCAGCGCAAGCCCACCGCCAACCATCAGGCTCACACGAAGCTCCTTCACGAGGACAGTCAGAGCATCCCGGAGTCTCAGCTCACCGACAGCTATTCCGCGTATCACTAGTGTTGACGACTGGGAGCCCGCATTTCCGCCCGTGTCCATCAGCATCGGTATTGACGCAATCAGCGCAGGGAACGCCGCAAATACAGCCTGATAGTGAGTGAGTATAGCCCCGGAGAATGTCGCAGAAATCATCAGCACCATGAGCCAAATCACGCGCTTCTTGGCCAGCTCGCTGATTCCCATCGACAGGTACGGCTCATCCATCGGGAGCATGGCCGCCATCTTGTGGAAGTCCTCCGTGCTTTCCTCCTCCAAGACCTCCATAGCGTCATCAACCGTTACGATTCCGACAAGGTGATTCTGTGAGTCGACAACAGGAATTGCCATGAAGTCATACTTCTGGAACAGCTCCGTGACTTTCTCGCGGTCGTCGTTTGTGTTGACTGTGATAATGTTCGCGTCCGTCATGATGTCGCCTATCTTGTCCTCGTATTTCGACAGGAGCATTGTCCTGACCGTAACGACTCCAATCAGCGCGCCCTTGGGGTCAGTAACGTAGCATGTGTAGAGTGTCTCCTTGTCTGCCCCGACCTCGCGGATGTGCCTGAAGGATTCCTCAACGTTCATGTCAGGCTTGAGGGAAATATATTCGGTGGTCATGATGCTTCCGGCTGAGTCTTCCTGATACTTGAGGAGCTGATTTATCCCCCGGCGGGTTTCCGGGCTTGCGGACTCAAGAATGCGTTTGACGACATCGGCGGGAAGTTCCTCGACAAGGTCAGCCGCGTCATCAAGGAACAATTCATCGACAATGCGGCCTAACTCTGGCGCTGTGAGCTGTGAGACGAGGGCTTCTTTTGTGTCGGGGATTAGGTGTGCGAAGACTTCGGCGGCCTGGTCCCGTCCCAGTGCGCGGAAGAGTATCACTCTTGCTTCTGGTTCGAGCTGCTCCAGGGTGTCGGCTATGTCGGCCTCGTTCATGTCTTCTGTGAGCGCGCGGAGCTCGCGGATGTTCTTGGTGTCGGTGAGGGATTGTATCTTGCCGAGGATTTCTGTGATTTCGGGCATGGTAAGCACCTCCTGTGTGGTATTAACGCAGAATTTTACCACGCTTGACGTAACCTATCAGGTACAGACTCCCGCAGACTATCACGCTGTCATTCTCACTAATTGCCCGCCTGATTGCCGCTTCAGGAGTATCGTGTGCTTCCGGCTGACTCCCCCACGCGAAATTGCCAGCCGCTTCCAGCAATTCATCCGGCGTTGCGCTCCTAGCCATCCCCGGGACACGCGACACATACAGCCACGGCCTCAGCGTCTCACTTATCAGCCCCAGGCATCCCGTATAATCCTTGTCCCTCATGGCCGCGTAGACCACAGCAAATTTCCTGTCAGGCCACAATTCACGGACGCTCCCGCACAAGTTCTTCACGCCGTCCAAGTTATGCCCCCCGTCAAGAATGATTAGCGGCTTCCTGCTGACTACCTCAAGCCTTCCCGGCCATGCAGCATTTTTCATCCCTTCACGGATTGAGGCCTCCGAGATTTTCGGGAAAGACTCCCTCATTAGAGATATTGCCGACAAAGCGAGCGCGGCGTTCCTGACCTGATAGCTCCCGATAAGCCCCGTCATGACCCCCTCAAGCTCCAATCCCGGCGCGCAGAAGTCGAACGTGTTGCCTTCAGCCGTAACGTGAACATTCTCCGTCTTTGTCTGTTTGCTGACGATGAAGGGCAATGCTCCTTTTTCCCGGCAAATTTCCGTGAACATAGGCACTAATGACTCGTCATATCCTGAGAATACCGCCGGGACATTTCTTCTTACGACCGCGAATTTTTCCCCCGCAATGTCCTCAAGCGTCGGCCCTAAATATTCTATGTGGTCATAAGAGACTGACGCTATCACAGAACAAGCCGTGCTGCTCATGGTGTTGGTTGCGTCAAGTTTCCCGCCCAGCCCAGCCTCAATGACTCCCGCCTCAATTCCTGCCTTCCGCGCAAGCTCAAACGCTCCCGCCGTGAGAAGCTCAAAGTATGACGGCAAATCTTCACCCGGCATGATATTGCCCGCGGCAACCCTCACAGCGTCAATCCATTCATCCGCCGTGAGTGCCTCACCGTCAACAAGAAGCCTCTCACCCGGACTCTCAAGATGGGGGCTCGAATAGAAGCCCGTCCTGTAACCCGACGCAGTGAGAACCGACGAGATGAACGCGCCTGTTGAGCCTTTGCCGTTTGTGCCGACTATGTGGACTGACCTGAAGGAGTTTTGCGGATTGCCCATTCTCCCAAGAAGCCGGGAAATTCTTTCAAGGCCGGGAATTATCCTGTTATCGGAATGAGCGTAAAGCAGTTCTTCCAGAGTGTCAAAATTTTTCATGCGTTGCTTCCTCCTGTTTTGCGGCAAAAAAATAGAGCAGGTGATTTTTCCTGCCCTTTTCCGTATTCTTTTGTGCTTACTGTTTCATCGGCGGGAATGAGAATGCTGACTTGTAACCGAGTTTCTTCATGGCATCGACTACGAGTCCCGCCTGATATTTGCTTTCGCCTGCCACTACCCAGACCTTGAAGTGTTTTGACGCTGGATTCTGGTAGACTTTTGCCTTGAACCCTGCGCGTTTGATTTTCTTGACGGCTTCTTCTGCTCCTGACTTTGACGTGTACGCCCCTGTTTGTACGCGCCATTGTTTGCTTTCAGGGAGCTTTGAGGCTTTCAGGGGCGCTGGCTTGCTTGGGGCTTCTGGTTTCTTGGCGGGAGAAGGAGTCTGGGCTTTGGGAGCCTGTGAGACTGCCGGCTTCACTTCAGAAATTGCGGGGGCTGCTGAATTGTCCGCGACAGCAAGCACGGTATTTTCGCGGGCTGCTTTGTCTTCTGCCATGATGTCGGCTGAAGGCTCAGGGGTCTTCGCGGCGGGGGGAAGGCTGCTTCTCTCACGCTCGGCCATGAGGGCGGGCGAGTCAGCATATGCCCTCGTCGACGTTATGGAGGGGGAGGGCTTCATTCCGTTCACGAAAAACTGGCGACCCGCTAGTATCAGCAGACCAAGCGCGGCTACTCCCACAATGGGCAGGACTATATCACCGAATGACGGAAGGAGGCTGTGTTTCTTGATGCCTCTCCTGTTTGTTATGCGTCTTGACATGGCTAATCCCTGCGGTTCTTCCTGTAAATCGACGGCTGGTCGTACAGCCTGCGCTGAAGCCCCATGAACGCGTCGCGCTCGTTCCCGGAGGGCTGTGAAAGCCTGCTCTCTTCAAGGCCTTCCTGCTGTATCCTGCGCTTCTGCTCGTACAGGGTGTAGAGAGTCCTTCTTGGCGGCTGGGGTGTCTGGATAACCTGCGGCTGAGGCGGCTGGACAGAAGGCGGTGCTGTATCCTGCGGCTGAGGAGGGACGGGAGGATTAGGCTTCACTCCGGGATTGCGGTCATGTATCCCGGCGGAAATGCCCCCTCTTCTTGTCTGTATGGGCGCGTCGTCCGGGAATGTCGCTATCAGTGTAACGTGAACTTTCTCGCCCAGAGTCTCATCTATGACATGACCCCAGATAACCTGAGCGTCAGGGTCTGCCGTGGCCTCGATGATCTGCGCTGCGTCTGACATTTCGCCGAGCAGTATCTCGTTGCCTGTCGTTACGTTAAGAAGTATGCCTTTCGCTCCTGTTACAGGGAAGGTCATAAGCGGGGAAGTTATCGCGTTCTCTGCGGCTTTCTTTGCGCGGTCTTCGCCTTCGCCCTCGCCCATTCCCATTATTGCCGTTCCTGCTCCTGTGAGGATGGCCTTGATGTCAGCAAAGTCAAGATTCACGAAGCCTGATTTTGTGATGAGGTCAGTAACTCCTTGGACAGCCTGGCGCAATACCTCATCAACCTTCTTGTATGCGTCAACAATTTTCATCTTCACGCCGTTGTCCATCTGGAGCAGCTTGTCATTCTCCACGACAAGAAGAGCGTCAACATTCTTCTTAAGGTGCTCGATGCCTTCCTCAGCCGTGCGCATTCTCTTTCCCATCTCGAAAGCGAAAGGCTTTGTTACGACACCGACAACAAGGACTCCCATATCCCTTGCAGTCTCAGCTATGACGGGGGCAGCTCCTGTGCCTGTTCCGCCTCCCATTCCTGCCGTAACGAAGAGCATATCAGCACCGGTAATGTATTCCTTGATGCGGTCTATGCTTTCCTTCGCGGCGTTCGTGCCGACCTGGGGGTTAGCTCCCGCTCCGAGCCCCCGCGTGAGAGTCTCGCCGAGTATTATCTTGTTGGGCGCCATGTTCATATCGAGGGCGCGCGCGTCAGTGTTGGCAGCGACAAAGTCAACACCCTGGACATTTGACTCTATTATGTGGTTGAGGGCATTTCCCCCGCCGCCTCCCACACCGAACACAACTATTTTCTCATTCTGGCGGATATTGTTGTTGGTGAGCTTGAAAAGGTTATCATTCATTCAGCGCTTCTCCTCCTTCGGCTGTGATTGTATTTTATTTTTCACGGCATGACAAGCGGGCTAGAACAATTTTTTGAACCTGTCAAAAACTTTCCCCACGAACTGGAACACGTTGGCCGGCCTCTGCTCATCCTGCCTTTCATCCTCGCCGTAATCATCCCCGTAGCCTTCTTCCTGTTCCCCCTCATATCCCCCCGGCTCATAGCTGCCTGCGTCCTCGTCCGGCTCTTCGTCCTCATCATCATACAGCCCTTCCGTGTCCCTGTCCCTGCGTTCCTTGCGCTTCTGCTCTTGGCGGCTTCTCTGCTCTGAGCGCTCGGACAGCCCTGGAAGCACCTGGTCAGATTCCATGAAAACGTACGGGTCGCGCTCGACTGTAACCTGATACTTGAGTATCCCCGCCGCGCTGACGAATGAGGCGTTGTCGAGACCCGGGGGCATAGCGTAGACCGGCTCGACTGCTCTCCGCACCGGCATCTGTAGTATGTTCTCAAGCATCATGTCTATTCCGGGCGTGTCGCTCACTCCTCCTGACAGGATTATTCCGCTGGGGAAATTCTGGGGCGTGCACTCGGACAGCTCGTCGCGGACATATTTCCCGAAAAGCTCCTCAAGGCGGGCAAGGACAACGTCAAGGGCGAAATCGACATCAATCCCGTTCTGCCGCAGCTCCTCTTCGTCGGCCGTGAATATGCGCTTCTTGAGATGCTCGGCTTCCCCGGGTGAAATGTGGAGCACCTGTGCTAGGTCATTGCGGACATGGTCGCCGCCTATAGGGATGCTTATGACGCGGAAAGCCCGGCCGTTGCGGTAAAGGACAATGCCTGTCGTCCCTCCGCCTATGCAGATTGAGATACAGCCGGAACGCATCTCTTCCTCGTAGACAGCACCAAGTGACGAGGCAAGGGGCTTAAGCACTAGGCCCTTCACGTTCAGCCCGACAGTCTGGACACAGTTCACGACATTCTGCGCGTAAGTCATGGGAACTGCAACTGTCTGCATCCATATGTCAAGGCGGCTTCCGTTCATGTTGAGCGGCTCATCAATCGGCCGTCCGTCAAGCTCGTAACTCGTGGGTATCATGTGAAGGGAATACATGTTGTTCCTTGTGGCTGAAGCTAATACTGAGTTTGCCCTTGCGCGGTCAATGACACGGTTCAGGTCTCCTTCCTCGACTGACTTGGACTCCCGCCCTCCAAGCGTCACCATCCCGTGAGTCGACTCGCTCTCCACGTCCATTGCGTTGAATGCAACAACTACATTGCTCAGGCGTTTGGCTGATATTCCGGTTATGCTCTGCGCGTCCTTAAATGCCTTCTCCACTGACTGCCGGGCATCCTGGAGGCTGACGATGATTCCCTTTGAGATCCCGCGCGAAGGTGCAATCCCGAACCCTACAACGTGGACAGAGTCAGGATAACGGCGGTCTCTCTCCGCTACTATCATAGCAATCTTCGTAGTCCCCATGCTTAACCCCACTAGGAGGTTGTCAGATTTTCCCGGCATTTTTCTTTACGTTCCCTTCTTTGTTTTCTGTATTTCGCGGTGCATTGGTGAATTATAACTTACGCAGAAATATTTTCCCCTCATATGTCGCGTCTATTATATGGTTGCCGCCCTCAGAGACAAGCCTCATGAACACGTCATCTATCTCCGCCCCGACATCATGGCCTGAGTATTTCCCCCGCTGGAGGTAGAGCTCGAATCTCTGCGCGCCGTGGGAAAGCTTCAGGAAAAACAGGTCCATCCCCGCCCGGCGCTCCCATGTTATGTCAGTCGCGGCCTCGTACCATTTGCACCCCCTGAAGTCCTCAAGAAACGACGCTATCACCCCTGTGTCAATCGGCGACTTGAACACCCCGCTCATCTGGGGCTGCGGCTCCCCGTCCTGCGCGTTCCCGTCGTCAGGTATCTTCCAGACGAGACGGCCCGCCTGGTCATCATTCTGCCGCCCGCGCTCGAAAAGCCACATCCTCCCCTCGCGCGAGATGCACCAAATATGGCCGCGCCAGTCCACCTTCACCCATGCCGTGAGCCAGTCTATCCTCGTCCTGAAACGGCCTATGCCCTCCATCTCCGTGCTGACTGTGACGGGCATGTCCCGCTCAAGGAACTCCTTCATACCGTCAGCGTCCTTCAGCATGTAGGGCCAGAAAGTCAGGCATCTTTTCGGGAAAACGTCCCACAGCCTCCGCTCAAGTGCCTGGGACTGGGACTCAACCTTGTAGCCCCTCAGCGTGAACCAGTACCTGTAATCCGACATGTACAGGAGACTTCCCGCCGCTATTGCAAGCAGAAAAAGCCTCGACGACCTGACACGCACAGCAGGATCACTGAGACCTGAAGCACGGGGAAAGCGTCCTTATTTCCGGCTCTAAGATGATTCCCGTCTGCTCACGGACTCTTTCCGCGCACAAAGCCGCCAGCTCCGTAACGTCAAAGCTTGAAGCGTTCCCTGTGTTCACTATGAAGTTAGCGTGCTTCTCAGACACAGACGCTCCGCCGACAGTGAGTCCCTTGCACCCGCATTCATCGAGGAGCTTTCCTGCTGAATACCCTTCAGGGTTCTTGAACGTGCAGCCCGCGCTTCGGAAATTCAGAGGCTGGTTCTTCCGCTTCTCCATGAAGGAAATATATTCGTCCCTGTCGCCGGGAGCGGCACTCCTGAATTTCATCAGTGCTGACACCGCAATTACCCCCATGCCAGACAAAGCGCAGTGCCTGTAGCCGTACTCAAACTCGCCGCGCCTGTAAGTCCTGAGATTCCCGGAGCTGTCGACGGCTTTCACTGACTCGGCAAATTCGCAGACACCGCGGCCGCCCGCCCCTGCGTTGCCCATCAGCGCGCCGCCCAGAGTGCCGGGTATTCCCGCGGCAAACTCAAGCCCTCCCAAGCCCATGACGCTAAGGGATGACACCAGACGCGGGAAACTATAGCCTGCTTCGATTTCTGCGGAAAATTCATCGCGCCGGATGAAAGAGACAAGCCTTCTTGTTGAGATTACGAGGCCGGGTATTATGCCGTCGGGAATGATGAGGTTGCTTCCGCCTCCTATGACGTACACGGGAATGCCCCCCGCCTGCCTGATTATTTCCTGAAGCTGCGGCAACGATTCAGGCTGGGCAAAAAATTCCGCTGTCCCTCCTGTCTCCAAAGTGGAGAGATGAGACAGAGGCTGGTTTTCCATTATAATTATGTCGGGCGATTGTGGAAATAAACTGTTCAACGGCATCACGCATTCATTAAAATCACGGTCAATTTTCTGGTAATTATACCCTAAACATTTTGATTCTCAGCTAGGAAATTTTCACCAAGCCTGTAGACATCCCCCGCTCCCATGGTAAGAAGCAGGTCTCCTGGCTCAAGCTCCTTCTCAAGTGTCCCGCCTGCCCCGCCAATGCTGAGGGCTTCAATCCTTCCGCACCCCTGCCGTATGACTTCCTGGGATGAGCTGTGAGGGCGTTCCTCTTCTCCAGCGGAATATACAGGGAGTATGTATGCTTTATCCGCCGCGCTGAGAGCCTCCGCTATTTTCCCGGCGAACATGGCCGTCCTTGTGAACCTGTGAGGCTGATATACCACGACGATTCTTCTTTCGGGATATATTCCTCTTACTGCCGCGAGAGTGGCCCGGATTTCCGACGGATGATGCGCGTAATCATCCATGACAAGAACGCCGCTTACCGTGCCCTTGACCTGCATACGTCTTTCAGAGCCGTGAAAGCCCCGCAGAATTTCCGCGCTTGTGGCGAAGTTAATGCCGCAGATTTCAGCCGCCGCTATTGCCGCAAGGGCGTTAAGTACGTTGTGTTCCCCTGAAACTTTGAGGGTGAGACGGCCTTCTTCCCTGCCGAGATGAGAGACGGTGCAGGAGATTCCTCCGCCGTGATTCCGGGTCAAGTCATAAGCTCCCCAGTCCCACGATTTCCCCCAGCCGTAACGGAGGATGCCCCCGCGGGATTTTCCGCACAGCTCAAATACGCGGGAAGAGCCTTCGTCCTCAGCGCAGAGAATCAGAGTCCCTCCTTCCTTTCTTCCGTCAGCAAAACGCGTGAAAGCCTTGATTACGTCCTCACGCGCCGGATAATGGTCGACGTGATCCCAGTCAGCATTAGTGATCACAGCGATGTCGGGCGTGAAAAGCTCGAATGACCCGTCAGACTCGTCAAGCTCGGCGATGAAGTGAGGCCCTGAGCCTGACACTGAGTTCGAGCCAATGTCAGGGACGTTTGCGCCTACGTAGACTGTGGGACTGAGGCCGGCCTTGAGGAAAATTAGCCCCGCCATTGATGTCGTCGTAGTCTTTCCGTGGGCTCCTGCTATGCCGATGCCGCATGACCTGTTGAAGAGGAAGCTCAATGCCTGCGCCCGCGAGAATACCGGGATGCCTCTTTCTGACGCGCTCAATACTTCGGGGTTGTCGCGGTGAACTGCGCTACTGAGAATTAAAGCGTCTGGTTTGTGAGTGTCTATGTGGGAAGGTGAGTGAGGAATTTCGCAGGTGATACTGCCTAAGTCATAGTGTGAGGGCTTGAGGTCGCAGCCTGAGACTTCGAGGCCTTGGGACTTGAGGAGGAGGGCAAGCGCGCTCATACCAGCCCCGCCGATTCCCATAAGGTGGACGCGGTGAATGTTCTGTAACATGAGAGAAAAATTTTTCACTCCTCGATGCAATATGTCGCTCTGAAAACCGTATTGTAACACGGCGTGAAGAAATCACCTGGTCATGAAAACAGAGGGGCAGTCTTTCAGGATTTTGAGGCTCAAGCATGAGAGAACATGCGCTCCCTAACGGAGAAAAAAAATTCCCCCCGGTCCCGGAACCAGGGGGATGATTATTCCTTCTGTCTTCTACTTCCTGTACAGTCCCAAGCGTGAGGCAAATATCCTCAGCATGAACGTAACAAGCCGCAGATTCTTCCGCCAGCGTCCCGGCTCCTGAAGCATCCTGTAGAGCCACTCGCACCCTATCTTCTGCACCCACAAAGGAGCGCGCAGCAAGTTCCCGCTGAACACGTCAAACGCCCCGCCGACTCCTACGCACAAAATCCCGGCGAGCTTCTCACGGTGACGGTAAACCCATTTTTCCTGTCTTGGCTGACCCATAGCAGCAAGAAGAATTTTCGCGCCTGACCGGGAAATCTCAGCCGGAATATCCTCGTCCCTCACGTCAAAATATCCGTCCCTCGCGCCAGCAACAACAAGACCCGGAAATCTCTCACTCAGAATCTCCGCGCATTGCCGTGCAGTATCACCCGCAGCCCCGCAGAAATACACAGGCCATCCTTCAGCCGCCGCAGTCCTGCACAAGTTCTCCGCGAAGTCTATTCCCGCGACTCTCTCCTGAACAGGCCGCCCTAGTATCTTCATTCCCACGCACAGCCCCGAACCGTCCGCAAGCCTCATAGATGACCAGCCCACAACGTCCGCAAATTCCGGGTCATCTATGACTGTCTCCATTCCTATAGCGTTAAGGGTTACGATTAACTTTGCTGACTTGGAGTCGGGATTCTGGATGAGGCCGCGTGCTTTTGAGACGGCGTAATTCATTGAAACGTTGTCGAACGTTACCCCCCACAATGAAGGAGGAAGGGGGGATTTCCCGCGCCTGAGATGACGGAACACTATCACGGCAACAACGATAATTCCGGCTACTGTCCATTTCTCCCACGCCGCGCACATGCTCGTCAAAGCGCACAATCCCGCGACTGACTGCACGGCTTCGGGGTGTTCGACTCCCTTGTCCAGCATGTCGCCGTAAATCTTCCTGCCCTCGTGAGGGTCTGAGTCTGTGATGATGCTTTTCGCGAACGACACGAGGATTTCAGCCGCCGGAATCGCGAACAGCCCCAGCGACAAGAACAAGACGGTACTCAGCACGATGCCCTTAGTCGTCCCCATTATTGACGTGCCTGCAACGAGGAAGCCCCACATTGAGGCGAGGGGTTTTCCTGCTTGGCGGTACATGTTGCCGAAACGCGACCAGAACGCCGCGAGCATCATCATCCCCGCGAACGACATGAAGAACTCCCCCGCCCCCGTGGCGACGCAGACCGACATCATCAGCACGAACGTTACCGCCAGAACATGCCCGGTCAGCCCAGGAATGTCGTCAATGTACCTGAATATGAACGGGAAGAAAGAGAACCACATTGTCCCGGCTATGAGCGAGAACGCGGGGGTGAGGTAGATATATTCGCCGTCAGGGAATCGGATGAAGTGGACAGCCGGGCCGTAGTACGTACACAGCAGGCCTATCACAGGGTAGAGCCAGCGCCAGCCCTTTTCGCCGTAAATGTCCTCGGCGATTCCTGCTACTGCTGCCAGCACAGCCCCGGCCACAACGATTTTCGCGTCTCTGCTGCCGAACCACAGCGCAAGAATCATCCATGACGACGCAAGCACTATGTCCCGGAAGTAGCCGTACTGCCTCGCGTCGAGAAGGGACTTGATGTATTTCTGGACTCCTATGCAGGCTCCGGCCATGACCACACAGCCTGTGATGATGAGAATGTTACCTTGCATCAATGCGCGTTAGTCCGTCCATGTATGGCACGAGGGCTTCAGGGATTGTGATTGAGCCGTCCTCATTCTGATAGTTCTCGATTACGGCTATGAGCGTCCTTCCGACCGCGATGCCTGAGCCGTTGAGGGTGTGGGCGAATCTTGGCCTTCCTCCGTCCGAGGGCCTGTAGCGCAGGTTCATCCTCCGTGCCTGGAAGTCCTCGCAGTTTGAGCATGAGCTGATTTCGCGGTATTTGTTCTGGGACGGCAGCCACACTTCAAGATCGTATGTCTTGCACGAGCCGAAGCCAATATCCCCGGAGCAGAGATTCACGACATGATACGGGAGATTCAGCGTCTTGAGGACATCTTCAGCATCAGACGTGAGCTTTTCGAGTTCGTCATAGCTGGTCTCAGGCGTGCATATCTTGACCATCTCCACCTTGTCGAACTGGTGCTGCCTCATGAGTCCGCGCACATCACGCCCCGCGCTCCCGGCTTCTCGCCTGAAGCATGGTGTGTAGGCTGTGTAGTACTTGGGCAGGTCTGACTCCTCAAGGATGCTTTCACGGTTAAGGTTGGTCAACGGGACTTCAGCAGTTGGTATCAGCCACAAGTCATCGTTCTGGAGGCGGTACAAGTCCTCGGCGAATTTGGGGAGCTGTCCTGTGCCCTCAAGGATTGCTGACCTGACCATGAAGGGCGGCTCAACCTCAAGATAGCCGTGTTTCTTTGTGTGAAGGTCAAGCATAAAGTTCACTAGTGCGCGTTCCATTCTTGCACCGAGTCCTTGTAGGACGGTGAAGCGGCTCTGCGCGAGCATGACTCCCTTCTCGAAGTCCATAATCCCCAAAGCCTCCGCAACGTCCCAATGCGGTTTAGGCTCAAACGTGAACTTGCGGGGTTCTCCCCATGTGCGCACAACGGGGTTGTCGTTCTCGTCATTGCCGATGGGGGTCGTGGGACTTAGCTTGTTGGGAAGAGCCATGAGGTGCGTGTGAAGCTCATCCTCAACCTGCGCCAATTCCGCATCCAATTCCTTGATGCGGGCTTTTGCGGCTTTCGGGTCAAAGTCCGGGCTGGCTCCGGCGTTCTTTGATGACTTGTTGCGCATGGCCTTCAAGTTTTCTGTCTCACCGATGATTTTGCGGCGGCGTGCATCAAGCTCCGTGAGAATGCCCAAGTCGAAATCATGCTTCCTGTTCCTGAGCATTCCGGCGTATTCGTCCATGTTCGCGAGTATATATTTGATGTCAAGCATTGTACGTCTTCCCTTCTGTTGATGATGTTGCTGACTGTCTGACGCTGCGCAGTAGATTCGCCATCTCTATAGCTCCCAGCGCACAATCTGAACCCTTGTTGCCTGCCTTGCTTCCGGCGCGTAGTAATGCCTGTTCGAGAGTATCACACGTAAGCACCCCGAAAAGTACCGGGACTCTGTGCTTCAGTCCGACAGTTGCGAGACCCTTCGAGGCTTCAGCGGCCACGTAGTCGAAATGAGGAGTGTCACCGCGGATTACAGCACCGAGGGCGATAACCGCGTCATATTTCCCGGTCAGCACGACTTCCTCGGCAATTAGGGGAAGTTCCCACGCTCCCGGAACCCAGTACACATCAATTGCGCTTGCTGACACGTCATGACGCATGAGGGTATCTTTTGCGCCGTCTATGAGCCGGGATGTTACTATGTCGTTGAAACGCGAGGCCACTATTGCGATGTTGAGGCCTGTTCCGATTAGCTTTCCTTCTGTTACCTTCACTCTATTTTCCCTCCTAATATATGACCCATCCGGTGAGCCTTTGTGCCCAAGTATTTCTCGTTGTACTCGTTGGGACTAATGACGATTGGGACGCGCTCGGTGATTTCTATGCCGTATTGTTCGAGGCCGGAAATCTTGCCGGGGTTGTTGGTCATCAGGCGTATCTGCTTGAGGCCTAAGTCCTTGAGGATCTCCGCGCCGGTTCCGTATTCCCTCATGTCGGGCGGGAAACCTAACGCAACATTAGCGTCCACAGTGTCGAGTCCCTCATCCTGGAGCTTGTAGGCACGCAGCTTGTTGAGGAGTCCTATTCCGCGTCCTTCCTGCCTCATGTAGAGCAATGCCCCGCGCCCCTCGTCAGCAATCATCTTCAAGGCCGTGTGCAATTGCGGCCCGCAGTCGCAGCGAAGAGAGCCGAGAACATCCCCGGTGAAGCACTCGCTGTGTATTCGGACTAGGACGGGTTCGGGAGTCCCAATATCACCCATGACCAGCGCAAGGTGAGTGTGTGAGTCGTCATCTTGGGTTATGCTCCTGTACGCGCTGACCTGAAATGTTCCCCATTGGGTCGGGATTGGGACGGTTAATTTCTTCTCGACGCGCTTGAAGTTTGACTTTGTGATTATGATTTCGTGATTATGGTTATGGCAGTCCAAGTATTTATCATCTCTCTTTGCTGGGCTAATTTTAGCGGATATATCTTACTTCGCCAAAATATTGCCTCCAAGCAGCAATAATCATACTGCTGTCATTCTCAATAACCCGCATTATTCTCCGCAGAGTCTTAGGCGGTATCAATGCATCGTTATGGCACAATTCCACTTTGCCGTCGCTGGTTATCCACAATTTTGCGGTCAGAGCAGACTGGCGGGCATATGCAACGTGAACATGGACAGGTTCAAAGAGCTGGTTCTCGTTTGACCAGAAGAAGACAACGTACCTACCTACCCAGAGAATCGTCGGCACCGAAAATCCCTCCGTCCTTTGAGAACTCTACGAACAGTGCCTCATTCCTCATCACAAGCTGCCTCAAAAAAAGCATCTCCAGGTACGAATAGCCATTATTCTCCCACCTGAACATTGGTAGCCAGCATTCCGCACTCTTGAACATGCCGTCATCTGTCGGTGTCTCAATGTAGACCTTGACCGTTCCGTCCGGGTACATCTCTGAGTGTGTAATCTCTGTGTTGTCGTTGAGGGTCATGAACGGGTACATCATTGTGACAGTCTCATCTCCTTTCGGGTTATATTAGCACACAAACAGCACGGGCAAATCCTCATGCTATAATCACGTTCATCAATCCCAGAACGAAGGCGGCAAACATGAACATACTCACATACGAATCTGTCTCACTCGACGAAAACGAACCTTCCCTCCTCATCCTCGACCAGACGAAATTACCCAACGACATCAACATTCTTCACCTGACCGACATTCACGACATTCACCGCGCAATCTACACCCTTCAAGTCCGAGGAGCCCCGGCAATCGGAATAGCGGCCGCGTTCGGACTCTACCTGTCAGCAAGAAGCCTCAACGCTCAGGATTACCCCTCATTCATGGCCGGACTCAAAGAAGCCCGCGACTTTCTCAATTCCGCCCGGCCTACAGCGGTAAATCTCTCGTGGGCATTGAACAGGCTCTACTCAGTCGCAGAAGATAGCAGGGACAAATCCATTCCCGAAATCGTCGAGGCACTGAAGCTTGAAGCACTCGCGATTAAGTCAGAGGACACGGAAATGTGCAGGCGAATCGGTGAGCACGGCCTGACGCTCATTCATGACGGCGTAACAATCCTCACTCACTGCAACGCCGGGCAGCTCGCAACGTCAAAATACGGCACGGCACTAGCTCCCATTCATCTTGGCCGCGAAAAGGGAATGAATTTCAGAGTCTACTGCGATGAGACAAGGCCGCTGTTACAGGGTGCGAGGCTGACAGCGTTTGAGCTTATGGCGGATGGGGTAGATACAACGCTGATTTGCGACAACATGGCCGGGCAGGTCATGAAGGAAGGGAAGATTGACGCGGTATTTGTGGGGTGCGACAGGGTGGCCGCCAACGGGGACTCGTGCAACAAAATCGGAACATCAAGCCTCGCGGTTCTGGCGAAATATTACGGCGTTCCTTTCTACGTTCTCGGTCCAACGTCAACAATAGACATGAGCATTCAGACGGGGGCGGAAATCGTCATCGAACAGCGCAAGCCCGAAGAAATCACGGAGATGTGGTACGCTCAGAGAATGGCTCCCCAAGACGTGAAGGTGTATAACCCGGCGTTTGACGTTACGGATCATGAGCTTATCACCGGGATTGTTACCGAACACGGAATCGCAAGGCCTCCCTACACTGACAGCCTCCGGGAGATTTTCACGACAATAGAGAAGCCCAGTACTCCGAGCCTCTAGCGTCAGGCTGAAATCCCGCGAGCCTCGCAGCATATTTCCCAAGAATATCCGTCTCAATGTTGACGATTCCCCCGGCCATGACTCCCCCAAGCGTCGTGGCCTCAAGAGTCGCCGGGATAATCCCAACGCTGAATGACTCGCTCCCGGCATCAATCACTGTCAGGCTCACACCGTCAACAGCAACGCTCCCCTTCTCCACAATCCCCCGCAGAAGCTCGCGGTTTTCCGGGACAAACACAGCTTCCTTTGTGTCAGTCCCATGAATAGCCCTCAGCGTCGCCACACCGTCAACATGTCCAAGCACTAAATGACCGTCCAGCCTGTCAGTGAGCCTCATTGCTCGCTCAAGATTGACCCTCACGCCGGGACGCAATCCGCGCCCGAACCACGTCCGCGAAAATGTCTCCTGCATCATATCAACGTCAAAGGTGTGTGAGTCATTGCGCGTTACGGTGAGACATGCCCCGCTGACGCTGACCGACTGCCCGGTGAAAAGTTCCCCCGAAATCCCCGCCTCAACCGTCAGTCTGTAATACGTTCCCCTGCGGCTGAAGCTTCGTATTGTCCCTGTCGTCTCTATAAGCCCGGTGAACATGATAGCCTTCCTTCCGTCATAATGTCCCCGCCAAGAATGAGCGTCCTTGCCCCGGTGAGAGTGAATGCCGCCTTTACGTCCCGGAATCCCGCCCCTACATCAAGCCCCCTGCCCTCGCCGAATATTTTTGCCGACGCTGTGAATATCCTCATGTAATCCGCAAGACCCTCACGGAGAAACGCGCTCAACACTTCCGGGCCTCCCTCGGCCATGAGAGTCAACACTCCGAGTCCAGCAAGAGTCCTCAACGCCTGGAACAAATCAACATGTCCGCCTGATGATGGGACTTCCTCGACCTTTGCGCCGGAATCCTCAAGTGCTTTCTTCTGCTGACGGTCTGAATTTTCCGCCGTGAGGATGATACATTTCCCGTCCGTCCCGATTACTTTTGCTGACGGGGGAGTCCTCAAGCGCGAGTCCAGTATCACACGCATGGGGTTCACTCCGTCGACAAGCCTCACTGTAAGCTCCGGGTCATCAGCCAGCACAGTCCCAACACCAACAAGAACAGCGTCATTCTCCGCCCTCATCCTGTGAGCCTCAGTGCGTGCTTCCAGTCCCGTTATCCATTTGCTTGACCCGTTGGCGAGATTCATCCGGCCGTCCAAGCTCATTGCAGCCTTCAGACTCACGAAAGGACGGCCGTATTTGTGGACGAAAACAAAGCCCTTGTTGAGGAATTTTGCCGACTCTGTGATTTCACCTTCAAGCTCCGTTACAGTTATTCCTGCCTCACGAAGGATTGATATTCCGCGCCCGTTGACTTTGGGATTAGGGTCTCTCATCGCGGTAACAACATGGCCGACCCATTCAGCTACAAGCCTGTTTGCGCAGGGGGGAGTCTTCCCGTAGTGGGAGCATGGCTCAAGTGTTACGTAGACCGTTGAGCCTCTCACGTCATGGCCGCGTGAATGTGCGTCATTGATGGCCTCGATTTCTGCGTGAGGATTTCCGCACTTGTGATGCCAGCCCGTGCCGATGATTTGACCGTCCTTCACGATTACACAGCCCACCATAGGATTCGGGGAAGTGCGGCCGAGTCCGTTTCTTGCGAGCGACAATGCGCGGGACATGTATTCTGTGTGTATGATTGTGATACCTCCGGGAAAATTTTGTTGGCTGTATTTTATTCGCATGGTGTATGATTGGCAATTATTTTTCAGGAGGCAAGATTAAACCTTGAATGCCAGAAAACTTTTGCTTACTCTCTCAACCGTCATCATCATATTCACATCATCATTCGCTTCACGATCTTCACGGCAGCCCAAAAGCTCATACGACATAATCATAGCAGGAGGAGGAACAGGAGGAATTTCCGCCGCAATCCAGGCCGCAAGAATGGGTGCAAGTGTCCTCGTCGTCGAGTCCTCAACATGGATAGGAGGACAGGCAACCGCCGCAGGTGTCTCAACAATGGACGACATGTCCAGGCAGATGAGCGGGATATATCAGGAGTTCATCACCCGCATCAAAAGCTACTATGACTCCCGCGGCAAGTCTATGGGAACTTGTTACTGGCACACGGGTTCGCTTGCTTTCGAGCCGAGAATAGGGCAGGAAGCCTTCATCTCCATGATAAACGAGGCAAGGAGGCGCGGGACTCTTGAGTTCCTCATGAACTCGGAAGTGGTCAGCGTGAACATGGACAGGCATACTGTCAGCGGCGTAACAGTCAGGACACCTTCAGGGAATCGTTCTTACGCCTGCAAGGTACTCATTGACGCGACGGAATACGGCGACATTCTCCCCCTCACAAAGACTCCTTACAGGGCGGGTAACTCTGTCTCGAAATTCCTCAACCATGAGGCCATGATTCAGGACATAACATGGACGGCCGTGCTCAAGAAATATCCCGGCGGTGTCCCCGCTTACCTGAGGCCGGAAAACCCCTTACCCGGCTACGACCTTGCCCGGCGCAACTATGAGAGCTTCATCAGCGCGGACGGCTACAACTTCAGGAACACTTACCCCGTACAGACCCCCGTGAACTTCATCACATACACGGCATACAGGGGCATTCCTGACAGCTCCAACCCTTACAGCTATGACGCATCAAAAGAAAGCAGGCCTTACATCACTAAGACCGGGCTTAACTGGGGCAATGATTATCCCGGCGCATACGGATGGATCAACGGCAGAAGAGGCCTCCCTGTGTCATACCTTGAAGATAGGAACTTGAGGCTTCAGGTTGAACGTGAGGCGTTAATCAAGACGCTGCATTTCATCTATTATATACAGAACGAACTGGGCGAACCCTGGTCAGTTACGGATGACGAGTACACGAACAGGATCCTCCCGGAGGCGGCCCGGACTCTTCCGCGTGAATGGCAGGAAATCGTACGAAGAATGCCGGTTATCCCCTACGTTCGCGAGTCCCGGCGCATAATAGGCGCGCACACAATCACATCACAGGAGCTTCTGCGCAACTCACTCAGCTACAGGGACGGACATACCAGCCGCGAATTTTCCGACGCAATCGCAATAGGAGGCTACATTCTTGACCTTCACGGGGCGAATACTGACGCTGATACTGAGTGGGAATTTGAGGAGACTACGAGGCATCAGGAACTCAACAGGCCGCGCGGACCGTTTCAGGTTCCTATGAGCGCGCTTATTCCGAACGAGACAGACGGACTTATTGCTGCCGAGAAAAATATTTCCGCAACACGCCTAGCCGCCGGTTCACTGAGGCTTCAGCCAATCACTATGATGACAGGTCAGGCAGCCGGAGCTTTGGCCGCTGTCTGCGTGAGAGAGAACAAACAGCCCCGTCATATTCACCCCATGCTGGTACAGTGGGAGCTTCTGAAGTCGCACGTGTCTTTGTCCCTGTGCAAATATTCAGATGTCCCGCCTGAACACAGCCTCAACCCAAGCGTACAGATCTCGAACATGTACGGCCTAATCACCCCGAACGAATACCCTCACGCCCCATCCTTCAACCTCCGTGAATGGGAAAACCCTGTACTTGAGATGGCGATAATCAAGGGAGCGGATAAAGGAGTCTTCGGCGTGAATGACATTCTCACAGGCAGTGATGTTATTGAGATTCTGGAGAGGGCGCAGAGAGTCCTGAACATGAAGGACGCAAAGAGGGTAACAGTTGAGAGACCTGACAGGACGATTTCCCGCAGTGATTTCGTGAAGGCTGTGTGTGATGCTTTTCCTGTTTTGGGGACGGCGAAGCCTCCGAAAAACTCCCGGCTTCCTTTCAGACTCGGCAAAAACAGGAATGCTGACTACGCGGAAATTCTGGGACGGCTTGGGATTCTCAGCGTCTACGGAATAGAGAGCGAATTTCATTACGGCTACCCGGTGACGAAGGGCGAGGCCTGCGACATTATCGTGAGGGCGTGTATTTCAGCGGCAGGATTATGAGCGGGGGAAAATATTTCAGCTTCATCGCTCTCGGCGGGGAGAACAATGTCGGCGGAAGCTGTTACGCTCTCAGAGCCGGGAAAAACATCATCCTTCTTGACGCTGGCGTCCGTTACACAGCTGACCTTCTCACCCGTCTTCCTGACACAAGGCCTCTCTATGACACGTGGGGGATTGAAAGCCTCATGGACGTTGACGCGCTTGTGATAAGCCATTCACACGCAGATCACGCGGGGGCTCTGCCATATTTTGCGGGGGACATGGGAGGAAGGAATATATTTTCGTCGGAGGCAGTCCCGGATATGCTTCTTGCGCAGAACAGCATTGCCGCTTCAGTGTCGGATATGATTGCGCCTGTGCCTTGGGGGGGTGAAGTATCACACTGAGGGCTGGGAGTTCACGCTTTTTCCTGCCGGCCATGGCTCTTCTGGAAATGGGGGGCGTTAAGATTCTCTACACGGGGGATTTCTGCTTGTTCGGCCAGCTCACCGTGGACGGCGCGTCTTTCCCCGACATAAAGATTGACACTCTAATATGTGAGACTACATACGGATATTCCAGGTGAGTGATTCTCACAGATGCAGGACATAAGGCCGCCGGAACTCACAGAAAGGCTCAGGGAATATCTTGAGTCAGAAATATCATCGCGACGGGAGGCAGGAGAAAGCAAAATCATATTGAGCAGGATAGATTCCACGGCTCTCATGCGCCTGTGCCAATGCTCCGGGAAAAATGAAGCCTCGCTTGAAGGCCTTATGGCTTCCGGGGACAAGGACATTGTGAGTGCCGCAGGGTTCATCATTAAGGACATGGCCGGGCTTTCAGAATGGGGCGCAAAGATAAGGCGTTACGCGGAGCTTCTGGCGAAAATTGAGCGCGGAGGGAAAAAATCCGTGCTAAACCTTCCCCCGAAAATCAGCCCGTCAAAGAAGCCCCTTCCCCCTCAACAGCTCAAGAAACACCGGAAATTTCCGCCCTCATGGAACAGATTGACACGCTCAGAAACGAACTCGAAAGCGCGTACATCCGCCTCAATGCCAGCGAGGAAAGCTATGATATTCTCTAGGAAGAAGGCAGGGAAGCCGCCATAAACGATGTGCTTATCCTCATGAACTCGCAGGCTTCAGGGATGCTTATTGACCAGTTCGCAAGATGTGAGCAGACGATCAGGCAGGCCTCGGAAAAAGGCATAACCCTCCCGGAAGAATATGCTTCCATCTCACTTTGCGTGAATATTCATGCGTACTATGAGAAACGTTTTCGGGATAAAACCTGTCCTTAAGACGGGCGAAATTCTGGAGATAAATCTTGACTAGGCAGAAAGATATGTTTACACGGGGTCAGGCTTCAAGGACGCTGCGGAGGTAAAGAAGGTAGAAGTTACGTCTCCCGGCTGGAAAAGGAATGATGAAATATTCTCGCGCCCTCAGGTGATGGAATGCCGCTGAGATTCACTGAAAGGAGACATCCATATTGCCACGCAACCTTTATCTCGGCATTGACCTGGGCACAAACAATTCCGTCGCCGCCTAGAGCCAGGTCAATGATGACGGCAGGTTCGTAACACGCGCCGTTGAGCTTCGTGTTCTGGACGAGAACAGGAGGGAGGTCAGAAGAAAGATACTTCCCTCGTGCGTTTATTTCAGGAGCAGCAGCGAGCCTTCCATAGTCGGAGAATATGCCCGGAGAATGCTCCAGCATCACAGCAGCAATGTTGTGAAATCCGTCAAAAGCCTCATGGGTACAGGCCAAGTCATCACCATTGACGGCAAGGACTATACCCCCGCAGAAATCTCATCAATCATACTGAAACAGATAGCGTTGTCCTCAAGGCACCAGAACCTCGGAACAGTCCCCAATGACGCAGTGATAACGATACCTGCCTCATTCGACACAGACCAGACTTCAGACACGAGCAAAGCCGCGGAAATGGCAGGCTTCCGTGTCACAGAAGATGACGGCTCGCCCCGCAATATCTTCCTGCGTGAGCCTGTAGCCGCCCTCTATGACTTCCTCAGCAGGCAGGACTCCGGCGAAATTCCAAGATCGTTGGATTTTTCCGGGTCTAAAACTGTCCTTGTGTTTGACATTGGCGGAGGGACGCTCGATATTTCACTGCATGAAGTAACGAGGAACCCGGAATGAAAACACTCAGCCATGCCGTACGACATAAAGCCGCTGGCAGTTTCCCTCCACACTCTTCTGGGAGGCGATAACTTTGATGCTCTTCTGCGGGATTTCTTCATCAGCAAGATTCCCGGCTTCGACATAAACAGTCTCTATCAAAGCCAGGCCGCGCAGTTCGAAAGCCTGATGCTCAACGAGGCCGAAAACGCGAAAATCACCCTCAACTCCGACATCGAGACCTACAGTATGCAGGGGGAGCCTTACAGCGGGTTCGAGTACACTCTCACAGCATAGGAATACAGGCGCATAATGTCCCCTTACCTTGCGCCCGACCTCACGATGAAGTCCCTTGATGATTTAGACTCCCTCGCAGGAAGAACTTACAACATCATCTACCCTGTGCTTGACCTTCTCGACAAAGCCAGAAGAGACCTAGGACATGTCCCGAAAATTGATGCGGTACTCATGAACGGGGGAATGTCGAAACTTTTTGCCGTCCGCGAAAGAATCCGGGACTTCTTCGGGTTCGAGCCTCTGGAAGCCGGTGATCCTGATCTGGCTGTGGCAAGGGGGGCTTCCGTTTATCACTACTGGAAGCACCTGGGCATAAAGACAAGGGCAGGGACACTGATTGACATTCAGGCCTATGTTGACGACTCCGAGACTATGAGTCTCAGAGTGTGGAACCCGGACTCGCCCTATGAAAGCTACACAGTCGAGAATATCCGCGCTGACAGGGACGAAGCATATACCCCACATGAGTACATCGCTCCTCCCGGAGGATTCATGGCCGGGATAATGACGCTCTACGGGAAGATTTCTGACAGGGCCGCGAGAATGCTGGGACGGCTTGCCCGCGCGTCTGACCCGCACAGCACCGCTATGGCCACGAAATACCTGGAAGCCTTATGCATGCCGTCGGAGATAAGGGACAACATAAGGGAATGCCTCAGAACCGGCTCGGCGGGGAACTCAGCGTCGAGCAGAAAGACAACCTTCTTGCCCTCAGAGACTCATAGACACCTCAAACCCTGCTCCCGGCAAAATCAGGAGCGGGGTTCTTCCCTCGTCAGCAAAACCTGAAGCCCCATGACCGCAAACGACAGCAATATTCCGCACGTCGACGCGTTGAGCCTCACGCCCATAACTTCCCACGTCAGCCCCGAAAATGTCATGTACACCGTAAGGCCTGCCCCCAACACCGCCGACATTACCGCCCCGGAATTCCCGGCTCTCCTCGTGAACAGCCCGAACACAAGCGGCGCGCTCAGTGATACGCTCATGAGTGAGTAGAATATCGTCAACGCTGATATGATGCTCTCAAGCCTCAGTGCCAATATCACACCGACAACCCCGCATACTACCGTAACAATTCGTGAGATTCGGAGAAGGTTCTTGTCGCTGACTGCAGGATTCATGAAGCGTTTGTAGATGTCATTCGTGAGAGACCCGGCCAGCATGTACAGGACAGTATCAGCCGTGCTTACTTCAGCCGCGAATATCCCGGCAAGTGCAAGCCCCGCCGCGAAGAACGGCATCATCTCCTTCATGGCCAACGGCAACGCCAGATCCGCCCGCGACAATCCCGGAAGGCAAGCCCCCGCTGACATCCCGATAATCACAGGTATCACCGCAAACACTAACTGAACGAGTCCGTTAATGGCAGTCCCAACCTTCACAGCCCGCTCATTTTCCGCCGCAAAAACCTTCCCGATTAATCCCGGCGAGATGAAAAACGACGGCACGAGCATCACAATGTATCCGATAATGGCCGTGCTTCCCATCCCGAAGAAGTCAAAATATGTCTCTTTGCTGACTGCTGACTTGATGCCCCCGATTCCTCCTGCATAGCTCAGGGCAAAAGGAACGGCCACGATGAACCCGGCAAGAATCACGGCAAGCTCGACGATATTCACGAACGCGCTCGACAGAATCCCACCCGCCGCAAAATACAGAGTAGTAACAACCGCGCCTATAATCACGCCGTGAACCTTGGGGATTCCCGCCACAACGTCAAGAATCCACGCAATCCCCAGCAGCTGCCCGGCGAAAAGCGCGAGAGTCCCGACCGACATCATCACCGCGATAATCCCAGAGAATGCCCGGCTGTAACGCGCGTCAAGGTAGTCGCTGAGTGTGTAGTAGTCATGCTCGCGGGCAATGCGCCAGATTTTAGGCCCGACAACGTACGCTAGAATCAACGAGCCAATCCCCGCGCTGCCTATCCACCACCATGCGGAGACACCGTGAGTGTAAGCCAGTGCCGCGACACCGACAGTTGAGCCTGCTCCGATATTGGCCGCTATGAGAGACGTGAAGAGAAGGCCGGCTCCGAATTTCCGCCCGGCAACAAAGAAGTCTGACGCTGATTTGACCTTGCGCCCGGTTATTGCTCCGATTGCAACGAGAACAGCCGCGTACACGAATATGAATGACAGCACAATATTTTTCCCCCTGAATTGTGAGTGTGTGGTGTGGAATGCCGGCTTTGAGAGTCTCCCGTAACACACAAAAAATCCCTGTCCAGATTGTTGGTCTAAACAGGGACTAATTTCTTCCGTCATCTTGTGGGATTGTTTGGCTGGGAATCAGGGATTCGAACCCCAATTACTTGATCCAGAGTCAAGCGTGCTGCCGTTGCACCAATTCCCAGCGTATGAATGCTAAGGATTTCCTCAAAGCACCAGCAAATTTTATCAGCAAACCCGAAAATGTCAACAACTCTGCTATAATCACGCGTAAATCTCACACAAAGAAAGGATTTCACATGTCAGGAAAAAGAGTGCTTGTTACCGGGGGGGCTGGCTTCATCGGCTCCCACCTTTGCGAGAAATTGCTTGAACAGGGAAATGATGTAGTCTGCGCGGACAACATGTTCACGGGGCAGAAGAGGAACATACGCCACCTCATGAAGAATGACTACTTTGAGTTTCTCCGCAAGGACATAATCGAGAATATCTACGTTGAGTGTGACCAGATATACAACCTAGCCTGCCCCGCCTCGCCGATACACTACCAGTATGACCCCATCAAGACAACAAAGGCCTGCTTCATGGGTGCGCTGAACACTCTGGGCCTCGCGAAAAGATGCCACGCCCGAATCCTCCAGGCATCAACCTCAGAAGTCTACGGAGACCCTGAAGTCCACCCTCAGCCAGAAAGCTACCGGGGCTGTGTCAACCCGATCGGAATCCGCTCATGCTATGACGAGGGCAAGAGGATAGCCGAGACTCTCTTCTTCGACTATCACCGCCAGCATCATGTAGACATCAAGGTCGTGAGAATCTTCAACACTTACGGCCCAAGGATGCGCCCGGATGACGGAAGGGTCGTGAGCAACTTCATCGTCCAGGCTCTCAGGGGTCAGGATATTACGGTTTACGGGGACGGCACGCAGACAAGGAGCTTCTGTTACGTGAGCGATTTGGTCGACGGGATGATAAGGATGATGAACAGCAGGGACGGATTCACAGGCCCGGTAAACTTGGGAAATCCCGGCGAGTTCACAATGATGGAGCTTGCGGAGATGGTGATACGGCTGACGGGTTCGCGCTCAAAGATTGTACACCTGCCGTTGCCGGAAGATGACCCGACGCAGAGGAAGCCGGTTATTGACCTCGCTAAAAAGGAGCTTGGCTGGCAGCCCACAATAAAACTTGAGGACGGACTCCGTGAGACAATCGAGTATTTCCGCCGGACGATTGATGTATAGACGCCGCGTGAAGAGAGCCCTCGATGTCGTGGTGAGTCTTGCGGCTCTCGTCATACTTTCACCCGTCATGCTTGCGTGCATCCTCATCATCAAGCGCGAGGACAAAGGCCCGGCGTTCTTCACCCAGAAGCGAATCGGCAGGGGAAAAGTCCCGTTCCTTATGTACAAGTTCCGCTCAATGAGGATGGACACTCCCCGCGACACGCCGACTCACCTTCTCGCCAACCCTGAGCGTTATATTCTCCGCTGCGGAAAATGGATGCGCAAGTACTCCCTCGATGAACTGCCTCAGCTGTGGAACATTCTTGTTGGGGACATGTCGGTTGTCGGGCCTCGTCCTGCATTGTGGAATCAGTATGACCTTATCGCCGAGCGGGACAAGTATGGAGCGAATGACATACGGCCGGGGCTGACAGGGTGGGCGCAGATTAACGGCCGTGATGAGCTGGAGATCCCGGAGAAGGCCAGGCTTGACGGGGAATATGTGGGGCGTGAAGGGTTCATGTTTGATGTTATGTGCGTGTGGAGGACGGTCTTCAAGGCCGCGCGGCATGAGGGGGTTGTTGAGGGAGGCACGGGAGCTAAGGGCTGATTATCCCTCCGTGTCCTCAATGCTCCCCCGCAGGTCATACAGCCTGTAATTCCCCCGGTAACCGCTCAGGCTCATATCATACGCGAGACTCCCAAAAGCCTTGCTGACCATCCCCGAAATCCTCGCAATCCCCTTCAGCGGAATCTCACAGCCCGGTATCATCAGCATTTTCCGCCCGTGAGACTCCGCAATCATCCTCACAATATCGGACGTGCATGAATATTCCCCGTTCTGAGGCCAGAATATCCCGTGCGCGCAGTCCTCAGCAATCAGCCTCACGAACTCCGCAAAATTCTTCACGTAAAGCATAGAACGTTTGTTGCTGACTTTCGGGAAAAACGGCAGCCATCTCCCAATCCGTGAAAGCAGACGGTAATTCCCCCGGCAATTTTTCCCGTAAATCATGGGGCATCTCAGCACACACACCCTGAAATTCCCGCTGTCCAGAGGAAGAAGCATATTCTCCGCCTGAACCTTGCTGTCCCCGTAATAGCTCGCAGGCGTAACAGGAGTCCCGTGGGTGATTGTCCGGGTCTTGCCGATTGGGGCGGGCCTTCCGTAGACGATTGACGAACTCATGAACACGAACTGACTCACTCCGTCCTTCATGGCCTTGCGCGCTGTGTCGAAGGCCAGCTGTGTATTGACGCGGTAATAGTCATCCTTGAGGCTCGATTTCGCCGAATCGTGCGCGATTCCTGCCGTGTGAATGACCGTGTCGAAGCCGGAAAAACTCTCTGACTTCCACGAGTCCCCCCGAAGGCTTATCGTGTCGACGTGATATTTTCCCGGCCATGATGAAAGGTGCTGACGGATTGCACGGCCTGTGTAGCTGGCTGCTCCTGTGATTAGTATTCTCTTCATGGGAAAAAGAAAGTGAGTAGTGATTAGTGGAGAGTGATTAGTACGACCACTAGCCACTGACCACTAGCCACTGACCACTAGCCACTATACTTTGCGGACTTTGGCGGTGAAAAGCTCCTTCCAGCAGTGAGACACAACAAGCACCGCAAGAGTCATCAATGCCAGAGCGATTATCAGCTGTAGCCCGTCAACCATGAACACGAACGCACCAGCACTCAGCTTCAGCACAATGTTGTACACGCTTATCACAAGTGCACTCATCGTAACCACAAACATGAACGTCATAGGTACATACAGCATCCATCCCTTACGCCCGGTTACTCTCAGGAACACCGCAAGAGCCGTCAGCACAAGCGCGCTCAAAAGCTGGTTCGCCGCCCCGAAAAGAGGCCATATGCTCGCATACCCAGCAAGGCACAGCGCATAAGCCAGCAACAGCGTGATGATAGTCGCAACATAAGTGTTGGTTACGAGCTTCACCAGCAACCCGGCTTCCTCGCCTTCTGACGGTGCAAAAAGTTCCTGCCACGACATGCGCCCGATTCTGGTTACCGCGTCAATCGTCGTCATTGCCAGAGCTGAGACGCACATCATGATGACACAGGATGACACGTTCGCAGGAAGCCCGAACATCGTGAAGAACCCGCCTATTGCTGTCCCGAAAATCTGGAACGGAGTCCCCGACGGAAGCCCGCCCCCCTGAGACGCAGAGCAGGCAATCACCAGTGAGACAACGCCGAGCAGAGTCTCAACCAGCATTGCCCCGTAACCTACCGTGAGCATGTCGCGCTCGTTCGAGATTGATTTTGACGATGTCCCGGATGACACGAGGCTGTGGAATCCTGAGACCGCTCCGCAGGCTATTGTGATGAACAGTATCGGGAACAAGGGCTGATTCTTGACCGTCCAGCCTGAGAACATGGGCATCTGAATTTCCGGGTTCGCCACAATGATTCCTATTGCTCCGCCGAATATCATTCCAAGAAGAAGGAACACGCTCAAATAGTCGCGGGGGTGCTTAAGTAACCACATGGGCAAGACTGACGCAATGAAGCAGTACACGAACACAACGTACCTCCAAAACGGGCCGTCATGGTACATGGGATTCGCGATTCCTGCCCACAGCATGGCCGCGACAAGGACAACTCCGACAACAAATTTCGTCATCTCTCCCGTCCTCATGAAGCGCATGAATACCCCGAAGACCATTGCCGCGAAAATGTATATCATCGAGATTGATGCCGCTGAAGCTCCGGGTACATTCTGGCCGCCGTCTTTCGTGAAACCGTTGAACGTCCCGGCGAGAATGTCAGCAAACGCCGCGATTACCAGCAGGGTGAACAGCCAGCAGAACATGAGGAACAGCTTGCGCCCGGTCTTGCCTATGTAACGCTCAATGATGAGTCCCATAGACTTGCCTTCATTCTTGACTGAAGCATACAGTGCCGTGAAGTCTTGGACTGCCCCGAAGAATACCCCGCCGACTAACAGCCACAAAAACGCCGGAAGCCATCCGAACATTGCCGCGATGATTGGTCCTGTTACCGGGCCTGCTCCTGTTATGCTGTTGAACTGGTGGGAAAACACAGTGAAGCGTGAAGCGGGTACGTAGTCTTGTCCGTCCTCGAAGCGGTAAGCGGGGGTTTTTGCTGACGGGTCAATTCCCCAAGTCTTCACGAGCCAGCGGCCATAAAGCAGATATGCCAGCACAAGCACAACTACAGCTATGCCGACAAGCGTTAAACCGTTCATGAGATTGTGATTCCTTCTTTCGTTTGGGTGAAATATCGCCGGAATATAGCACCGTCAAAATTTTCTGTCAATCAATCAGCCGTCTACAGTCCCGCAACCTCATCAACCTTAGCCGCTATTCTCTCAATCGTCAGCTTGTCCCCTCCGAGCCTCGCGACTTCCTCCCCGTCCCGGAAGAATATGAATGTCGGCTGCATCATCACAGGGGGATGAACCATCATCGCGACTCTTCTGTTTCTTGATGTGTCGACCGAGCAGAACTTGACCCTTCCAGCGTACTTGGGATTGTCCGCCAGCTCGTGATACTTCGGCATGAGCGCAAGGCAAGGCCCGCACTTAGGCCCCCAGAAATCCAGCACTGAAGGATGGGGGCTGTTCCTGATTTCCGCCTCGAAATTCTCCTTAGTTATCTCCGTTACTGCCATGTTATTCGCCTCGTTTGCTTTGTGGGATGAGCATATTATCCCATATGAGCCGCCCTATAAGTCAACACAAACAATCCCGCGTGTAGTATCATTACGGCATTCCACACAGACACACACAAAGGAGGCTACATCATGGAGAAACACGAGCTGGTGATAATCGGAGCCGGCCCGGCGGGAATGTCCGCGGCTGTTTACGGGAAGAGGGCAGGGCTTGATGTTCTTGTTCTTGAGCGGGGAATTGCAGGAGGACAGATCAACAACACTGACGAGGTCGAGAATTACCCGGCAGTTCTTCGCGCGTCAGGGCAGGAGCTGGGCGAAATGTTCAAGTCCCACGCGATGAAGTTCGGGACTGAGATTAGGCGGGTTGACGACAGCAGGGTAGAAATCCGGGACGGCCGCAAAATCGTCATCACAAAGAAGGGCAAAGAGTCCGCCGAAATAGAGGCTGATGCTGTGATTGTTGCTACCGGGGCGCACTTCAAGCGTCTTGGCTGTGAGGGCGAGGCAGAACACATCGGGCAGGGAGTGAGCTTCTGCGCTACATGCGACGGCGCGTTCTTCGAGGGCTACGACATAGCGGTAGTCGGGGGCGGGAACACGGCGGTTGAGGAGGCCTGTTACCTGACGAAGTTCGCCACGAAAGTCTACATCATACACAGGCGCAATGAGTTCCGTGCGGACAGGTCAGCGGTGGCAAAAGCCCTAGCCAACCCGAAAATTGTCCCGGTCTACGATACTGTGGTCGACAAAATCGAGGGTGCTGGCATGGTCGAGAACCTGGTGATCCGCAACGTGAAGACGGGCGAGACTGGCAATCTTGACGTGGCTGGAGTGTTCATGTTCGTGGGGCAGGAGCCGGAGTCAGAGTGCGTGAAGGGAGTCGTCGACATGGAGAAGGGCGGCTGGATAATCACGGATGAGAGGATGAGGACTTCCGTTGAGGGCATCTTTGCGGCGGGGGATGTGAGGAGCAAGTTCCTGCGTCAGGTGATAACGGCGGCCTCTGACGGTGCGGTTGCGGCCATGTCAGCGAGCGCGTACATCAACAGCAAGGAGTAACGCTCAGGGACGAGTCAGGAATTGGGGGAGACTGTGAGGAATCCGGCCTCCCTTTCTGCCGTATGAAGGAGGATAACTGTATATGTGGCAAGCTATCAGCGGAGCAAGCAATGAGATTGTCGGCGGTATTGTTGTTGCGGGGCTGTTGGGGCTGTTTGGGCTGGTGTACAGACGGTACAAGGCACTCAAGGAGGAATTTGCGCGGACGGAACAAGAGATTGAACGCATGAAGGAGGAAGCAGGCCAGCTTAGTGCGGCGAAAGAGGAGCATGAACGTCTGAGGGCGGAGCTTCATCGCAAGGACGAAGAATTGAGGCACAAGGACGAGGAATTGAGGCAGGTGAAGGCGAAATCGCAAGAAGACTCTCTGCGTATCAAGAAGCTGTGGGAACAGGTGAGTGATGCGGAGGTTCAACTTGAGACAATGCAGGCAGAGTTACGGCGCAAGGACGAGGTACTGAGGCAGTCTGAGGCGAAATCTCAGGAGGCTTCACGGCGTATTGAGGCGTTGCAGGGTCAGCTTGAGACAGCGCAGACGGAGTTACAGCGCAAGGACGAGGCACTAGAGCGGGCAGAAGCGAAATCTCAGGAGGCTTCACGGCGTATTGAGGCACTACAGCAGGAGCTTGAACGGGAAAAAGCCAAGAAGAGACTTCCTCCGATGAGTGATGCGGATTTCCTGAAACTCTGCGAGTCAGGTGATGCCCGGCAAGTTGACGAGGCAATAAAGCACGGCGCGAACGTCAATGCTAAGGATAATAGAGGCGTTACGGCTTTAATGTTGGCAGCTAATAACCGTTGGCAGCTAATAACCGCCATACAGTAGTCACGGAACTACTCCTGATACACGGTGCTAGTGTCAACACTAAGGATACTTACGGTTGGACGGCTTTAGACTACGTAAGAAACGGTAAACCAGAAATTGCCAATCTCCTCCGTTCATACGGCGCAAAATAACCCCTCCCGGTCAGACTCATGGCCGGGGGAATCTCATATCATGTTCCTTGCCCGCCTACTTGTCGGACTCCGCTGGCCTGTTCTCCCTCACTGCCGATTCACCCCTGTCCTCCATGTTGAAGAACACGAACTTGAACCTGCACAGATCCTCGTCCTTCTCGTTCACTATGTCCGCGTCAATGTAGAATATCCGTCTTCCCGCTTTCCTGACTTTGGCCGTGCATATCAGCTTCTGCGCGTTACGTGAGCCTCTCAGGTAGTCCACATGCCCGTTGACCGTAACACCGTAGCCCCCCGCGCTGATGAACGCAACCCCCGCCGTGTCATCCGCCATCGTGAAGAGAACTCCCCCGTAAGGTATACCGTAAGGGTTGAAGTGGTACTCCTGAAGCTCAAGCTCGCTCACCGCCACTCCGTCCTCGACCTTCACGAACTGGAAGCCCGTCTTGTACTCGACATCATTCCGAAGCGTCTCTAATGCCTCGCGGTTAATCTTTGTTTCTCCCGACATTGTGATAACATTCTCCCTTGCTGTGAATTGTGTGATGAGTGCGCTGCTGTTGCTGTGAACACGGTCAGCCGACAAATTTTTTGTGGGACTTGGGACACTTGCCGCTCCGTTTTCCAGCAAGAATTATACAGCCCTTGTTGACAAAATAATATTTTCCCTGTACAATTCCCGCCCATAAGAAAATTGCAAATATACAGAATATTTTGAAGGTGTTACGATGGTAGACGAGAACGGAAGAAGAATAGGCAACAACCTCATCCTCAACACAGCACTGCGCGACTTCTACGCGGCGGCTGACGCAATGCACCTCAGCGAGGGCCTCATCCAGATACTGAGCTACCCTGAGAGAAGGGTCGACGTGTCAGTCCCGGTTACTCTCGACGACGGAAGCGTCAAAGTCTTCCAGGGCTTCAGGGTTCAGCACTCGACAGCGTTAGGGCCGTCAAAGGGCGGCATCCGTTACGCGATGGACGTAAGCGGGCAGGAGTGCGAGGGACTCGCAATGCTCATGACGTGGAAATGCTCACTGGCCGGGATTCCTTACGGCGGAGGCAAAGGCGGAATCTGCTGCGACCCGACCCACATGTCCCGCAACGAGAAAGAGAGAATGTCCCGCACGTTCGGCGCAAGAATCGCACCCATCATCGGCAGGTGGTCAGACGTTCCCGCTCCCGACATGTACACGGGCGGCCAGGAAATGGTCTGGATCATGGATACTATCTGCAAGATGCTCGGACACTTTGAGCCTGCAATGCTCACAGGTAAGCCCATCGACTACTGGGGGGCTCCCGGAAGGACTGAGGCGACAGGGCGCGGACTCGCTCAGTGCGTTTTCGAACTGCTGAGGATTAAGGGGCTTGACCCGTCAAAGATGAGGGCGGCGGTTCAGGGCTTCGGCAACGTCGGAAGCTACGCGGCGAAAATCATGAACGAGGCCGGAATCAAGATAGTTGCCATCAGCGACACAACAGGCGCGTACTACAACCCCAACGGAATCAACATCACGAGGGCGTTCGAGTACATGAACACGAATCCTGGCGCAAGAGGACGCAAGCTGACAGGGTTTGAGAAGGAAGGCTGCGAGAAATTGCCGGGTGATGACATCATAGGGCTTGACTGCGATATATTCTGCCCGTGTGCGGCTCAGGGAGTACTCAACCAGGACTCAGCCGGGAAGCTCAAGGCCAAGTACGTTTTCGAGGGCGCGAACTCACCGACTACACCAGAGGGCGAAGTCATCCTCAATGACAAGGGCGTAATCGTTGTGCCGGACTTCCTCGCGAACGCAGGCGGCGTTGTGGGGTCATATTTCGAGTGGGCGCAGAACCTTCAGGGCTTCACGTGGACGGAAGATGAGTACAACCAGAGGCTCGTCAAGCTCATGAAGGATAACTTCTGCAAGGTGTGGGACTTCGCGGAGGCAAAGAAGGTAACAATGAGACGCTCGGCGTACATGGCCGCCATCAAGAGGGTAGCCGACATCGTGGAGCTTCGCGGGGTTTACCTGTAGCAGACAGCGTTTGTGTTCGTTCTGTTACACCCTTCCGACTAACAGACATCGACACGAAAAGATATATATTCACACGCAAGAAGCCTTCCTGCCGCAACAACAGGAGGGCTTTTCTTTTGTCAGCGCGTGATTTCCCCGTGAAAGAAGTAGTTGACCACAGCAGGAGGAGCGTCAAAGTCCCGGCTCATAGTGTCGTCATTGCGGACATACGGCAGGCCTTCAGCATCACAGTAAGCCCGCATCGCCTCATCCAGCCCGTGCCAGTACGACATATCACCCTCAGCGTAAATTTCCCGGTACAAGCCCTCAAGCTCCGGGCGGTTCTCACGAATCCACGACAATATTTCACCCTTGAAGCTCCCCCGCAAGTTCAGGTTCTCCAGCCACACAAGATTGCAGATGCCCCTTACACGGTCAATTATCGCAGGTACGTCCGTTATTCCCGGGAATATCGGCGAGATGAAGCAGGTTGTACGGACTCCCGCCTCGTGGAACACCCTCATAGCCTCAAGCCGCCTCCCAATGCTCACAGCCGAGTCCATCTCAGCCCGGAAATCCTCATCCAGCGTGTTTATGCTCCATGAGACTCTTGCGCCAGGGAACGAGCGTATCAGGTCAATATCACGGATAGCTAGGTCTGACTTTGTGGCGATGCTCAGTCTCACGTTATGACCGCTCAATTCCTCAAGGAGTCTCCGCGTCCGGCAGTACTTCGCTTCAAGCGGCTGGTATGGGTCTGTTACTGACGACAGGAAAATTTCCCGACCCGCGTATTTCTCCGGATGCTTCAGGGGCGGCCATGTCTTAACGTCAACAAAGCTGCCCCATTTCTCCGGGTGGTTCGTGAACCTCTTCATGAACGACGCGTAACAGTACTTGCAGGCGTGGGAGCATCCCACATACGGGTTGGCCGAGTAATCTGACACAGGCAGGTTCGACTTCGTGAGGATGGATTTCGCCGGGACTTCCCTCACTATCACTCGCTGTATTCCCCCGTGAAGACCTCGACAGCAGGCCCGGTCATCCAGCAGGTGTCATCACCGTCAACATGAATCACCAAGTCCCCCCCGCGAAGGTGAACGAGAACGTCAGCGTCCCTGTCCAGCTTCCCGGACACAACCCCCGCGAAAACGCTCGCAGTCGTCCCGGTTCCGCAGGCCATAGTCTCGCCTGATCCGCGCTCGTACACGCGCATGTTGATTTCACGCCGCGATATTATGTCGACAAACTCGGAGTTTACACGCTTGGGGAAAAACTCGTGAGTCTCGAAGTACACCCCCTCAGCCGCGAATTTCGAGTCCGGCCATGAATGGATGTCCGCGATTATGGTGTTGTCCTCCGTGAAATATACAGCGTGGTCGTTGCCGACGTTGATGCCGATGTACTTCAAGGCCATTCCGTGAACCGTGATGTCGTCCGGGACTCTCGTTGTCGCCGTGCCTTTGCCCATGTTCACGCGGACTGATGAGACTTTGCCCGCCCCGTCAACCGTGAGATACAGCGTCCTCATCCCCACGGGCGTATCAATCGTGAGCTCGCGCCTGTCAGGGGGGATTATGCCGTGCTCGTAGACGTATTTTGCCACGCAGCGGATGCCGTTCCCGCACATGGTGTCAGATGAGCCGTCGGAGTTGTAGAGCTGCATGAAAGCGTCGGCGTTGGGAGTCGGCAGAATGAGGATGAGGCCGTCCGCGCCGATTCCCTTGTGGCGGTCTGAGATTCTGACTGAGAGATTCGCGGGGTCATTGACGGTTTCCTCGAAGCAGTTGACGTAGACGTAATCGTTCCCGCAGCCGTGCATTTTGGTGAACTTCATGAATGTAGCCTCCGTTTGTGTGATGAAGTGATTCTACACCTGGCGGAAATCACAGAGCCTCTCAGTCTTTGCGAGCCTCAGAATTTCTCACGCAAAACTGCCTGTCATAATGTTACGTTTTTGCTGTCTGGCCATGCCTCAGTTGATTATTGACAAAAAAAAGTGGTGCAAAATACATAGGGTAGTTCTGCGTGTGTTACCTAGTACAGCTTCAAAGGTTTTCACTATATTCCGAAAGGAGGTTGAAATTGACTTGGGCAGCTCAACCGCGACAGCCACGTCAACAATCACTGCTGCCCCCGCGCACGGAGGAAGAGTTACCCTCAGCCTTTCATCAGCACCAAGCTGGGCGACACTGAGCGGCTCAACAGTAACCTTTGCTCCCTCTGACGCAGGTCTCTACACAGCGACTGTTACGGCGACTGAAGAGTTCATGTCAGGAGATGTGGCCGGACACTCAACGCCCGCAACAGAGACTGCCGAGGCTATAATCACAGTTACAGTAACGAAGACAGTTCCTTCCAACCCGGGCGGCGGTTCAGAAGCGGCTCAGGAAGTAAAGAGAACTGTTCTCAAGAAGAAGCTCCTGCAGATCATCGACAGCCGGTATGCAACAATGCCCACAATCGATGAAATCAAGGCTGAAGTGTCACAGCAGGTACGCGATACGCTCAACGATGGCGCTGCTAAAAACGCGATCGCCAGCAAGATAGCCGGGCTTTTGGGTGTGTCAGCACTTGGAGACACCACAACCCATACCCTTGACCATAAAACTCCCATTCAGCAACAGAAAAATCAAGGTCAATTTCCTTTCCTCAAAGGGGATATCCTCTTCTTTGGCAGCGGCAGACGCTGAAGGCGGCAACCAGGCAGTGTTCCTCGACAGCACGGGCAAACAGACTGATGTGGTCCCTGACGGAACGGGAGATGCTGAAGCGGGCGTTGTTACGGCAGTTGCATACGTTGAAGCGGGCACGGCATATTACCCCCTAATATACACGGAAGTATCAGCGGCTGAAGAAGAGGAGTTTAACGCGGCGACAGGAACCACAGATGTTGAAGTGGAGGTTGAGGAAGAAGTCACAGTCAAGGCAACAGCTACATTCAATCCCGCAGTGGATGAGGGCGTAATCGACGCAATCGAGGCAGTGTACGGTAAGAGCATTGACAGGGAAGGCCTCTACACAGCGGCAGGCGAAGGCTGGGCAGCGACTGACGAAGAGAAGGCTTACATGAGCGGGAACAGCCTTGCTTTTGTATGCTCACTTCCTCAGCTGGGCGGATTGGCTGACGGCTCGTATATCGCAAAGATCACGTTCGACAACACACCGGGCCTTGATGTAGTAGGCGCGCCGAGGTTCTATCCTGACGGCGTAAACGCGACGGGTGCTGCGACTTCGGCGAAGATCTACACATACGCCAGCGGTTCAGCGACTGAGGTAACAGCATCGAACGCAAAGAGTATCGTCGAGAACGGACGCACGGCCTATCTGGTATTCGAGGTTGCGAACGATGCAGTGGCGACGGCTGATTTCGACGCGGCGGCAGCAACACTCTCCAAGCCCGCAATCGTGGTGTCGAACACCAGCAGCCCCTCCCCTGGCCCGACCAGCCCTGACATTCGCGGCGTAGGCAGCTCAAGCGGCGGATGCTCGGCAGGAAGCGCGGTTCTCGCTCTCGCAGTGCTTGGGAGCTTCGTTCTTGTACGCAGAAAGTAGTACAACGCAGAAAACTACTTAGTTTAGCGTCCTCCCTGTTCGATAATGAGCGGGGAGGGCGTTTTTGTATGGCAAGCCGCTATACCTCAGCGGAAATCGTAGAGCCTGTCATCCGTCCCAGGCACTTCCGAGTTGTACGCGACAACCACAATGTCAGGCCTCGAATCCCGGATGAACGTCTCAACGCTCCCGGTGAAATGCCGCAGGTCAAGCTCGTCCGTGTACTCAATCCCCAGAGCGACGAACGGTATCACGCAGTTCGACAATGACGCATGGATGAACAGCGCACGTTTACCGCCGTGGTTCATGAGGTTGTGAATCCTGCTCAACGGCTGGTCGGCGTATTTGTACGCGGCGTAGGGGTTCTGCCTGTAGTAGTCCTTGGGGTCAATATGCCTCATTTCATAGATCACCGACAAATCCCCGCTAACGTCAAGCCCTGCCGCCGGAACTTCCCAGTGTATGAGCGTGTCAAATTTCGGGTAAATCAGCGCGATGTCGTCAGGAGTCGTTCGCGAGAGGGTAACTTTCTTCCCCCGCGAGCCCAGGAACCAATCGTGATAGACCTTGTACGTGAAATTTCCAGGCGCAAGAATCTCCGGGTCAACATCCCAGCCGTAATCATCCCGGAAAATTTGCAGGACGTGTTTCGCCGCCCACAGCCCCGTCTCAGGCTTCCAGTGATGATCCGTCCTGAAGAACGCCGCGTGATGGTTCATGCCGTCCTCGTGGAGAGTCTCCCGCAAGTCGTAATATTTCACCCCGTATTCCCTCAGCATCGCAAGAAACCTGTCCGCGTTGACGTTCGTGTAGTCGAGTACGCCATTGATTCCCGCGTCGTCAGACTTGCACACGTTGAGCGGAAGGTTCATGTACAGAAGCTCCGTCCCGTTCTCCCGGCAGAACGCCTTGAAATCCCTCACCGCCCCCGCGTCATGTGATACGTCCTTGCTCCCAACCAGCGCGATAAGCGAGCCGTCATCAGCCTTCACAATCGAGTTGTAGCCCCCAATCGGCACGACGTTCCAGCCTATAAGCTCCTCGTACATCCTCTCTGCCTCGACGATTCTGTGATAGCCCTCGAGGTACTTGGACGTGTATTCTTCGAGGCTCTGTTTGACGTAAGCGAATGTTGACTGCTCTTGAGGGGGAAGGGTAACTGTGTGGGTTCTGCCGTCGTTGAAGGGGTAAAGTTTCTCCCAGTCGACCAGAACAGGGAACTCAACTATTGATTTCTCGCGGAGATACTCGGTGCGTTCCACACGGCTGTAAACCACAAGCCCCATCATCGACATTATCACCGCTAGGAAGAACACTGCTGTGAATCTTTCAGGCTTCATTGTCATCACCCCTCTAGAAGTTGAAGTATATGAACGGATTGTAGGTGTCGCTGACCGCGGCGGCAACTGAGACCGTCAGCACAGCGCACAGGAACACGGCCTCAAGCACCTTGCGGGACCGCAGGAATCTCCCGGCGGCCGGGAACGCCCCCACACATGCCGCGAGGATCACGGGCCATGAGCCTTTGAGGCAGAACACGAAGCCCCCGTCCCAGAAAGCATTTCCGTTAAGCCCGAACATTGACGCGATATACCGCAGTCCGCCTGTTACAGTGTTACCCCTGAATATCACCCACGCCAATATAACCGCCAGCATCGTCAGGACATGGCCGGGAGTCTTCCCTGTCTCACGCTCAATCACAAGCAACGCGAAATACACCAGCCCCCACAGGATGAACGTCCAGTTCGCGCCGTGCCATATCCCGGTGAGAAGCCAGATGGTCAACAGATTCAGCAGATTCCGCGAATGTGAGACACGGCTTCCGCCCATTGGTATGTAGACGTAATCCCGGAACCATGTGCTGAGTGAGATGTGCCACCGCCGCCAGAAGTCAGTGATGCTTGCGGCCATGTAGGGATAGTTGAAGTTCTCCTCGAAGTGGAAGCCGAACATCAGGCCGAGCCCTATAGCCATGTCCGAGTAGCCGGAGAAGTCGAAGTATATCTGCAGCGTGTACGCGACCGCCCCGAGCCACGCCATCATGACGGACGGGCTGACCACATAGCCGAACGCGTTATCCGCAAGCTGCGCGACGAAATTCGCGAGAAGCACCTTCTTCCCCAAGCCGTAAATAAACCGCCTCACTCCCTCGCAGAACGCGTCAAGGCTCTCATTCCGCCCATCGATTTCGGCCTCAATCTGGCTGTAACGGACGATAGGCCCGGCGATGAGCTGGGGGAAGAACGAGATGTACAGCGCGACATAGAGCGGGTTTCTCTGCGCCTGTGACTTGCCGTAGTACACATCGAAGACGTAGCTCATCATCTGGAACGTGAAGAAGGATATTCCGATTGGCAGGGCGATGTTGACACGCGGAAGCCCCAGGTTCTCAGTGATGAAGCCAGCGTACTTGAACACGCCGAGAATCACGACATCAATACTCACCGCCAGAGTCAGCCAGAGCTTCGGCCATGACGACCGGGACATGATGAGGGTTATCGCCCAGTTCGCGAGGATTGACGCAAGCATGATGAAGATGAAGACAGGCTCGCCCCAAGCGTAGAACATGAGGCTTGCAGTGAGAAGGATATAGTTGCGGACTGCCCGGCCCTTCACGGCGTAATACACGATGAGGAGGGCGGGAAGGAACACGAACATGAAAACGCCTGACGAGAATACCATGTTAGTGCCTCACGTAGCCTTCGCCTGACTTTGTTACGCTGATGACACCGGGAGGGGGGATGTGCATTCCAGCGACCGGAATATTCTTCCACGCGGCATAATCCAGCAGGAATTTCCGGGACTGTTCGGCCTTCACCGGGTCAGCGTCATACTTCACTGACACTTCAGGATGAGGGAGCTGAATCTCAGGGAAGTGCATTATGTCGCCTGCTACTATGAATTTCTCGCCGTCTGACTCAATCAGATATGACACATGGCCGGGTGTGTGTCCTGACGTGTCAATCGCCCTGACTCCCGGAATGACCTCGTCGCCAAAAGCAAACTGTCTCACCTTGTAGAGCCTCAGCGCGGAAATCACGGAGGCATTTTTCACCTTATTGACCCAGTAGTCATACTCAGGTTTCGACAAGAACACTTCGGCGTTCGGGAACGATGCTCTGCCCTCATAGTTCACGAGTCCGCCGAAATGATCCGGGTGAAGGTGGGTGATTAACACCGCTTTGATGCTCTCAGGGGAGACTCCTTGTTCCGCAAGCCGCGTGAGCACCGCCTCATCACGAAGCCCCGCGTCAAAGAGAACTTCATTCCCCCCGAACCTGACGAGGAACGCGAGAATCTGGCTGGGCATTCTCCCGGAAGGATAGTATTCTTCCTTGAGGGAGTCGGGGGCGTTCACAAGAAGATTGGTATCTGTCTCCCCCTGAACATCAACGAGCGTCAATGCCTCAATCCCGCCAGCAAAGACGGTCGAGGCCATGAACACAGTAACGATTATCGCGACAAAAATTCTTGCCATCTGCGAGTCCTCCTGCCATAAAAATTTGGGTATTGGATTATAATAACGCAAAATTTCTCAGGAGGTATACAACATTGAGGAAACTTACAGCAAGATTCTTCGCGTCATTCATTCTTGTGATGCTCACAGTGTCAGCGTCATCCGCGGCTGTTCAGGTGAAGAGTGAGACATTCCCCCTTGAACGCAGCGGCTGCAAGCTGCATCTCGAACGCTTAAGCACCGTGTCAGGAGACCACAAGCCCCTTCTCATGGTTCACGGCCTGACTTACTCGTCCCATGAGTTCAACGTCGACTACAGGGACTACAGCCTCGCGAAGTTTTTTGCGCGCAGGGGATATGACGTTTGGCTTCTGGACATTGCGGGCTACGGCCAGTCTCAGGAAGTAGAGGACGGATTCCTTCCCGACTCTGATTACGCGGCTGAAGACATCGCGGCGGCGGCTAAGGCCATCCTTGAGCGTTCGGGGGCGAAGCAGCTTGATGTTCTCGGCTGGAGCTGGGGTACTGTAACATCCGGGCGTTTTGCGGCGAAATATCCCGATATGGTGCGCAGGCTTGTGCTTTATGCTCCTATAGTGGCAGGCCTCGCAGATGTAGAAGTAACAGCACCCTTCAACCATAACACTTGGGTACATGCGGCGGGGGATTTCCAGACCAACCCGGACGGCTCAATCAACAGCGCGATTGCCGAACCCGAAGTTGTCAGTACGTTCCAGTCCAACTGCTGGCGTTACGACAAGGACTCCAGCCCCAACGGAGGACGCAGGGACCTGCTCGTGTCGCCGGAAAAAAGACTGATACCTACAGACAAGCTCACAATGCCCGTGCTGATTATAGCGGGGGAAAAAGACCAATATGTTACGCCGGAGCTTTGCAGAGAGGCTTTCGGGACTCTCACGAACAGGAAATCACGCATCGAGATCATCAGCGGTGCAGCTCATGCCATGATGATGGAGAAGCCCTACTACAAGCAGTTCAGGGCAAGGGTGCTCAGCTTCCTGCGCGCAAGATAATTTGACACGGGGGGAAAAGGGAGTATAATTCTTCCCTGTCATGCCTCACCCTTTCAGTGCGGGGGTGGCGGAATTGGTAGACGCGCAAGACTAAGGATCTTGTGAGCAATTTAGCCTCGTGGGAGTTCGATTCTCCCCCTCCGCATAATAGAAGTAGTCCCTTCGGTTCCCCGCCGGAGGGATTTTGTTTTGTGTCAGGATGTGAGGAGGACAATAACATGAAGGACGGTTGTATCAGTCGGAATGATTATACGGACGGCAGCACTTGATGACCTTGACGCAATCGCGCACGTTGAGGCCGAATGTTTCCCTCCTGCTGAGGCGGCAACACGTGAGACTTTTGCCGGAAGACTGGAACATTACGCGGGTCATTTCTGGCTCATGTTTGACGGTGAAATGCTGGTTTCTTTTGTCGACGGGATGTGTACTGATGAGCGGGATTTGACGGATGGAATGTACTCGCGCCCTGAGATGCACAAGGAGGGCGGGCAATGGCAGATGATATTTGGGGTCAACACAGTCCCGGATTACAGGGGCAGAGGACTCGCGGGGGAGTTAATCCGGCGGGCAGTTCAGGATTCGCGTGAACATGGCCGGAAAGGTCTCGTGCTGACGTGCAAAGAGGAGCTGATTCGCTGGTATTCAGGTTTCGGGTTTGTCAGCGAGGGAGTGAGTCAGTCAGTTCACGGCGGGGCGGTCTGGTATCAAATGAGGCTGGAATTTTAGTCCCAGCCCCAAACTTTCACGTTACTGCCTGCGTTTTCTCTGTCTCGGCCTCTCGTCAGTCATGCCCTCATTCCGCCACAAGAAGCTGTGTCTTGTTGCCGTGTTCCCGCTCAAAGGCAGCTCAACCCATCCCCAAGGCGTAACGAGTATGTAGCGCAGTGTTATTCCCTGTTCTGCCAGCGCGTCAACGTGAGGCGAAAACTTCATGACCTCGTCCAGAATAAATGTGTCGCTGATTATCCACACACGTCGGCATTTCCCTCTGTTGAACACAGCCGCGTAATCTATGGCTGCCCTGAGCCCGCTCTCATAGTCAGGAGGGGTTATGCTCACGATTATTGCGTCAGGTTTTCCTTCAGGCTGTCTTGAGTTTGGGAGGATGTCCGCGTTTTCTCTGAGGGATTCGAGACGCTCTATGAGGCTCTCAATTCCGCCCGTTCCGTCGTCGAACCCCTCGCCGAATATCGCCGAGAATATATCATCGTCATCATCCGCGCTGTCATTTTCGGCGGCCTCGCTCATCCATTCACGCACTATATTCACCGCGTCAAGCATGTACTGCGGGTACTCGCTCTCTGATATTGCAGACAGAAGTTCGCCTACTGTCATTTCGGGCTGTCTTTGTTCGTTCTTTTCATCACACATGGCTTCGAGCCTCCTTCTTTTGTTCCTGTCATTGAGCCGTCAAGTATAGCATAATGATACAGCGATGATTATTGCCGTGCCTATTATGGTTGATATTATCGTGTGAATCTCGCTCCGTCTCACTATGTCCCAGTCAACAGGAGCTGTTACCGCCTTCATGTCGAACACTGCCGGGTGAAAGCGTCTGACTCTTCCGCAGTATTCCTCGTAGTCACGGCCGAATTTCCTGCGCAGGAATGCCTCCTCGTGCGGGATTATCGCCGTCACGTAAACAGCCCAGAAGCACGCCGCGAATATCACAACTGCCCATCTCCCCGCAATCATGCTCCAGCCCAAGCCTATCACGAAATTCCCGAAGTATAGCGGATTTCTCATCAATGCGTACGGACCCGTTGTAGCGAGCCTGAGTGCCTTCACGTTCTCGCCGCGGTAAAGCCCTATTGCCCCCGCAGACCAACATCGCCACGCCTGCCCCAGTGCCACGGTGACGGCAGACAACGCCATAATACCCGGAGTTGTCCCGCGAATCATGAAGATTATTGCCGCAAAAAGGAGCGTCCATATACCCCCGCGCATCCTGAATATCCATTCACGCATCTTCAGGCTTCGCCCCTTTGTGCAGGTTCTCGGTTACCCCCCATCCCAGCATTCTTATCACAACAACAACGCCCATGAATATCGATATGTAGTCCGTGAAGAAGCGGCATATCACCGACATTACTCCGGCCATGTTCTGAGGCATAAGCACGGAATAAAGCAAAGCCCCTCCGCCTTCAGCGACCCCTGACGCTCCAGGTGTAGGCACAAAATACAGGATGAACATGAAGACCGCCTGCACTGCTATAGTCTGTGTGTACCTGAAAGGGAGTCCTACAGCCGACATCAGAACAGGAAGGACTGTGAACAGCGCGAGAAGGTGAAGGACTGAGAGTATCACAGCGGCAAGCACCCACATTTTCCCGGAATGGAATGCAAGCCGGAAATTCAGTATGTAGTTGTCTATCTCCTTGTCCAGCCAGCGCACTATCTTCAAGGCCATCCTGTCAGTTTTCATGAGGCGGAATCTTTTCAGCCACATAACTATGACGCGTGAGAGGCGTTTTATCATGTCAGGGCGCATTATCGTGAAAGCAACGAATGCCCAAGTTGCAAGAATCACAATCAGCACATAGAACACGAGTCCCTTAAGGAACGGACTGCCCGCCAGAATTTCAGGGTCAAGCATCATCACAGTAGGCACTGCAAGTGTGAGTATAAGTATCGTGAGCATAGTGCGCATCAAGGTGATTGCTATTCCTTTTCCGACAGGGATGCCGCGCTTGTACAGGGCGTAAACCTGGAAGGGGCCTCCGCCTGACTGCATGGGGGTAACCGCGCTGCCGAAATAGTTGAGCCACGTCAAAATGATTCCGAGAGGGAACGAGACTCTTTCATGGGCGGCGTATGAGAGGGCGCAGAATCTCCCGGCATCACATATCCACGCAAGGAACACAACGCACAGTGCAAGAAGCAGTTTGAGTTTGTCGGCGGCAAGAAGCGAGCGTATTGTTTCATGGTCAACGCTTCGGAATATGATAAGCGCGCTCACTCCGAAGGCCAGAAGTATGAAGATGATTAATCCTTTCCTGAGAGACAAGGTGAGTTTCCTCCGTCCTGAAATATTGGGCTTATTATGACATATTCCCGCAAATTCTGAGGAGTTCAGCTATAACTATGCCCATCCCAACAGCAAAGAATGAGGTGAATCTTTTGCAGACAACCAAAGAGGCAGTATATGCTGTACTCAGCTCCGAGGATTTCTCTAACTGGTCAGTGAGCAAGACGTTGCAGAGTATTTCCGACAATCCGGGAAAATTCTACCTTCTTTCACCCGACTCACATTACAGGCTTTATGAAGCAATAGCCATGTTATCAGACAAGTGCGCTGACAGTGCAGAGCTGACGCAGGTACGTTTTGCACATGAGATAGTTTTTCCGCTTAGGGTATACCTTCAGACAGGCGACAACGAAGAAGGCGGCCTTGAGGTCAAAACATTCTCCGAGCTTCTTGGCTTCCTGAAATATGACGAGTCTATGAGGCTGGCGAGAAATGATTTTCACGTTGTTGTTGACGACACAGGGCGCAGTGAGGATGATGAAGAGGCAAGGAAGCCTGTAGCTGACATCTTCCAGCAGACTATATATCTGAGTACGGAAATCCGAGATAAAGAAGTCTCTCAATAAAGCAGGTCAAGGACAAGAAATTTACCCGCAACATGGCCGCAATCAGCGCGAATATTGCCGAGACAGTGGCAGGCCTCAACCGCAGGAGCGCAGAGACCGTCGCGAGAATGGCAGAAACTGAGAGCCTCAAATACAGCCGCGGGGTTGAAGCAGGAATCCAGAAAGCCCGCACTATGATTTCCGGCAAGACCGATGAAATCCGCGCCAAAGTCAGCAACGCCGCCGCAAGAGAGCTGATGCAGGAGTTCAGCATTCCCGATTTCCCGCCGAGCCTCAACAAGATGTCATTCACGGCAAAAGTTTTCGGGGCAGAAGTAGACAGCGAATTTCTCTAGGCCGAAGCAGAAAGATCTAGGCATACCGAGACTCACACCGAGTACAGGACAGAGACAGTAACCAAAGACCCGGACAAGGACAAGGGAACGTGCCAAGCGCGGTTTCTGGGAGCATATTACGTTCTGGAAAAAGCGTTACGAGAATTACGAGGAAGAATATCAGGAAGAAATACAGAAGCCCTACCTCCGTGCCGCAAAAGTCGGAAGCGAGCTTGACTTGTCAGCCCTCAAGAAGAAGCTGACCCTCGTAGAAGACTGGGCGAATCAGGCGGATTCTTTCTCGGACAAAGTGTTTTTTCTGCGCAAAAAAACCAAAAACTTCACTAAGTAATTTGACGCACTTAAAGCAATGATAGACGAACTGCCCGACAAAGTGATTATTCCTCCCCAAACTATGTGCCCGTACAGCAGGGATGAGCTTGCGGACGAAATCGCGCATCAAGGCGGTAAGTTCCTCGTGTCAGTATCACGTGAGAAAGCAGCACAAGAGCCTGACACTTCATCGCAGTACAGGAAATTTTCCCCCGGCGAAGCAAGAGAGATGCTCGACGTTCTGGAAAAAATTTACGCCGCAGTGAGCAGGATATGACGCTGTTATGATTATGCCTGAGTTCACAGAAACGGTAACGCTTGATGATATATCCGCCGAAACATGCGCGGCCGTATTGGGGTATGAGCGTCTGGCCGGAACAATGAGCCTGATGAGGCGCGGGGAAAAGGTCAAAATTGCTTGGCTCATCAGTGAGGACATGCCGCTGTTCAGGTTCATCAACGACCTTGGCGGCATAGATTCCCCCATTAACCTATACAGTTTCTACGCGGCCTGCAACGTGAAATTTCCGCCTGAGACCGTCAGACTCATGTGCGGGAAAAAAACAGAGCTTGATGACATCTCTGACCTGTCGGAGCTCCTGAGCGCGGTTCTCTGCAGGAAAGGGGATTATTCCGTCATACTGAGTCCCGGCCATGTCGGTAATGATGAACTGGGCAAACTGAGGGTGAAATTGCTCCAGCAGTTCGTGATGAATTACTCGGCTCATCTTACGGATGATGAGATGAGGCTTTTTTCGGCGGTCTACGGGGCAAGGGAAGGCACGGTTATTATAGCCCTCAACAAGATAGATGAAATGTATTCGTCAGAGGTCGTGAAGTCATATGAGCGTGCTGCGGATTATATTGCGTCGAGGCTTAACGGCCTTGGCTATGATGATTTCGTGATTGTTCCTGTGTCAGCACTTACTGCTGTATGCGCAAGGGAAATAGGCGGGAATGTCAGCCTACGCGGGAAATACAAGGGGACGGATAAGGCTGTTATGGCATCGTTCACGGAGAATATTATTGACACTGTCCGGGACTTTCACGGGCTGGAGATAAGTTCCCCTGCCTCACTCGAAGAAACAGGGAGAATATCTTATCTTATGCGCGTCATTTCCGGAGAATGTCGGCTAAATCCTTCTCAGGTGTCGTGATCGGCTTCACTCCGAAATTGTCGGCTAAGTACTTCAGCACACCAGGCGACACAAACGCCGGAAGCGTCGGGCCGAGACGGATATTCTTCACGCCGAGCGATAACAGCGTCAGCAAAATGCACACGGCCTTCTGCTCGTACCACGACAAGACAAGGCTCAAAGGCAGGTCATTAACCCCGCACTTGAACGCCCCAGCCAGAGCAAGAGCAACCTGAACCGCCCCGTAAGCGTCGTTGCACTGCCCCATGTCGAGCAGGCGGGGAATGCCCCCGATTGTCCCCAAGTCCAGATCGTTGAACCTGAATTTTCCGCAGGCCAGCGTGAGAATGATTGTGTCAGACGGAGCTGACTTCACGAAATCCCGGTAATAGCTCCGTCCTGCCCTCGCGCCGTCGCATCCGCCCACAAGGAAGAAATGCTTTACCGCCCCCGACTTCACGGCATCAATCACCTTGTCCGCGGCTCCGAGAATTGCCCCATGCCCGAAACCTGTCGTGAGAGTCCCGCCCGGAACATCATGGTCATAGCCTCCAAGCTCGACAGCCTTCGAGATTGCGGGGGAAAAGTCCCGGCCGCTGATGTGCGTTACGCCGTCAAACTCAACAAGCCCCGCCGTAAATACACGGTCAACGTAGCTGGATTTCGGGGGCATGAGACAGTTTGTAGTGAACACGAACGCGCCCGGCACTCCGTCAAACTCTTTCTGCTGATTCTGCCACGCTGTCCCGAAATTGCCCTTGAGGTGAGGATACTTCCTGAGCTCCGGGTAACCATGAGCCGGGAGCATCTCGCCGTGTGTGTAGACGTTGACCCCCTTGCCTTCCGTTTGCTTCAGGAGTTCCTCAAGGTCGCGCAGGTCATGGCCGGTGATAACGATGAACGGGCCTTTTTCGACTCCTGTGCTGACTTTCACGGGTGAAGGCGCGCCGTAAGTCTCAGTGTTGGCCTTGTCCAGCAGAGCCATGCACTTAAGGTTGACCTGCCCGGTCTCCATGACCAACGGAAGAAGCTCACTCATTCCCGCGTCCTCACGTCCAAGTTCCGCCATTGCCCGCACGAAAAATTTATCCACGTCAGAGTCCCGGTAACCCAAAGCCCTCGCGTGATAGGCGTAAGCCGCCATTCCCCGGAGCCCGAACAGCACAAGCGATTTCAGCGAGCGTATATCCTCGTTTGCGTTCCAGATCCTGGCCATGTCGTAAGGTGCTGCCCCTGCGCGTTTGGTGAGTGCATTGACTTTTTCCGCGCTGAAGCTGACGTTTGTTACTGTGGTGAAAAGCCCGTCGATGAACAAATCGTAATCATCACTCCCGGCCATAGCAAGAGAGATTAGAGAGCCTGTGAGTTCGTCCTGAGCCTTTGCGGTGATGGCTGATTTCCCGCATACCCCTGAATTTCCCGCGCAAGCCTTGCAGCCTGCTGTCTGTTCGCACTGGAAGCAGAACATGAATGATTCCCCCTCGGTGAATTTTTTGCGTCAACTATATAATAGCCGTCAGGAAAAATCAGTTGCAACGGCAACAAAGGAGGGCGTGAAGTGCTGAAGGACTCTGAAATTTTCGCGGGCTTCAGTGAGGATGAATACGAGGCGGCAATGTCCCACATAAGCGCGGGGACTCGCTCATACAGGAAGGGGCAGCTCATCTTCACTGCGGGCGACGTAACTGACAGGCTGGGCGTTGTGATTTCCGGGAGCGTCTCAGTCGAGGCCTCGGACATGGCCGGGAATGTTACGCTTCTGGGGCTTGTTGACGGGGACGGGTACTTCGCGGAGACTTATGCGCTTCTCGGCGCGCCTATGATGGTTGACGTGAGGGCGAACACGGATTGCAGGGTACATTTCCTGCGTGTGAGGGGCGTGAACTTTCCGGGTACATGGGGAATGAAGCTGACGCGCAATCTTCTCACTATGACGGCACGGAAGAACCTTCACTTGTCGGAACGCTCATTCATCAACGCCGCCAAGACAATCCGCCGTAAAGTGATGAGCTACCTGAACGCCGTATCACTCCGGGAAAATTCGCGGGATTTCACTATACCTTTTGACCGCCAGCAGCTGGCCGATTACCTGAACACTGACAGAAGCGCGCTCTCTAAGGAGTTATGCCGGATGAGGGACGAGGGGCTGCTCACGTTCAGGAAAAATCATTTTGCCCTTCACGTATAATCACACTGACAGGAGGAATGAATGAATTTGCGCATAACAGGAATGGGAATATACAGGCTAATATCGGGTGCATTCTTCACGCTTGGAGGACTGGGAATCCTGCGGCGGAAATACATGGGCGACATCTCCGAACGCACAGGCCATGTTGGGGACGTCCCGGAAAATCCCGTGTGGGTGCATGCCGTGTCAGTCGGTGAAGTCCAGTCGGCAAGCTCACTGATCCGCCGGATAAAGTCCCGGAGTTCATACCCTTGTGTTCTCTCGACCGTAACACAAACAGGCCGGGACATGGCCGTGAAGCTGCTGACGGGAGTCGCTGACCGCATAATCTACGCGCCGTTTGACTCGCGCAGGTTCGTAACACGCTCACTCGACACGATAAACCCGGCAGTCTATATCACAATGGAGACGGAATTATGGCCTGAGATTCTGACTCAGCTCAAGGCGCGCGGAATCCCGGCATTTCTTGCGAACGGAAGATTATCGGACAAAAGTTTTCGGCGCATGAGAAGGACTCGTTTCTTCTGGCGGGGAATCTTGGAGTGCCTCACAAAGTTAATGGTGCGCTTTGACGATGACCGGGAGAAATTCGAGGCTCTTGGCGTTCCGTCAGACAAGATAATTGTTACCGGGGACTGCAAAGTAGACACTTTGCTTGACCGCAGGAAGACAGCAAGCCCGGACAAATGGGGCTGGCTGAAGAACGGAGAGTCCCACCTTTTCACGGCAGGAAGCACGCACGCAGGAGAAGATGAAGTTGTGATAGCGGCATTCCGTACGGCACGGCGGAAATTTCCCGGCGCAAGGCTGGTGATTGTCCCCCGTCATCCTGAGCGGGCATTGATGACTATTGCGGCCGCGCTGCCTTACGATGACGTTCACGCTGAACTGCTGTCGAAAATTGAACCCGGCAAAATCGACGCTGATATTATCGTGGCTGACCGTATAGGAGTCCTCTTTGACCTTTACGCGGCGAGTGATGCTGTATTTGTCGGGGGGAGTCTTGTCGAGAAGGGCGGGCAGAATCCTTTTGAGCCTGCATTGTTCGGACTGCCTGCGGTTCACGGGCCGTGTATGACGGATTTCCCGGACACTGACAGAATGGACTCAATGGGTGCGGCTATATGCGTGCATAATGACTCGGAGCTTGCGCGGGTGTGGTGCGAGTGCCTGAAGCCTGAGACTGTGAAGCGTTCGTTCAGGAACTGCGGGGAATACTTCAACACTCTTGGGGGTGCGGCAAAAAAGACTTGGGACGAAATCGAGGCCTGCATACGATGACGCTGACAACCGAACGCCTGAGAATATACCCGGCAACACAAAGCCAGATGGAGGACATTATAGCCTCAGAGACTGACGGGGGACTCCGTGCGGCTTACTCCGAGATGCTTGAAGGCGGTCTGAGGCATCCCGGCCAATGGGAATGGTTCTCGCTGTGGATGATTGAGCTTCACGGGGGTACACTTGTCGGCGGATTGTGCTTCAAGGGGCTGAACCCGGACGGCACTGCGGAAATAGGCTACGGGATTTCGGACGGATACCGGCGCAAGGGCTACGCAACAGAAGCTGTGAGGGCGGTATGTTCGTGGGCGTTCCAGAATCCAGCAGTAACACGCATCGAAGCCGAGACTGCCCCGGACAATACGGCCTCAGTTAGGGTGCTCGTGAAGTGCGGATTTGTCGACAGCGGGAAGTTAGGTGAGGAAGGCTCACGTTTCGTGCTTGACAGGGGGAATGATGAGGGGTAAAATTCCCCTTGTTGTTCAAGCAGGGCGGATAGTTCAGCGGTAGAACACCTGCTTTACACGCAGGGGGTCGTAGGTTCGAACCCTGCTTCGCCCACCAGTGATTACGCGGGGTCGTAGCTCAGTCGGTTTAGAGTGTCGGCCTGTCACGCCGAAGGTCGC
>JAFSKV010000010.1 GCA_017448795.1 Synergistaceae bacterium
GCAACCGCTTTCGCTGAAGCAGGAGCTGACATCGCTATTGTTGACTTGGACATTGACGAGGCCACAAAGACCGCTCACGAAATCGCACAGGCCACAGGGCGCAAAGTCATCGCCATTAAGTGCGACGTAACCAGCGAGTCAGACGTTCAGGCAATGGTCGACAAGGTAGTTGCGGAACTCGGCGGACTCGACTTCTGCCACGCCAACGCCGGAATCTGCATCAACGCTCCCGCTGACGAGATGACCTACGCGCAGTGGAAGAAGAACATTGACGTGAACCTCAACAGCGTATTCCTCACAGACACAATCGCCGGGAAATATATGCTTGCTCACGGCGGCGGCTCAATCATCAACACCGCATCAATGTCCGCCCACATCGTCAACGTCCCTCAGCCTCAGTGCGCCTACAACGCCTCTAAAGCAGGAGTGATTCAGCTCACGAAGTCCCTTGCTGTCGAATGGGCGAAAAGAGGGGTCAGGGTCAACTCAATCAGCCCCGGCTACATCGGCACGGACTTAATCAGAGCGTCAGAGTTCCTCAAGCCGTTAATCGCGAAATGGGAGGAGCTTTCACCGACTGGCCGTCTCGGAAAACCTGAGGAGCTGGAGTCAATCTGCGTGTACTTGGCGGGCGACACAAGCACCTTCACGACAGGCGCGGACTTCGGGCTTGACGGGGCGTTCACGTGCTTCTAGGCTTTAACGTCCACAACGGACGCGGCAAATTCACACAAAGGAGTAACAATCATCATGAAGAAACTCGCAGTATTCACCCTCGCAATGCTTCTCGCGCTCCCCTTCTGCGCAATGGCCGCCGACACAGCAAAGACCGAAGGCGTGCAGGCTTCCCCGGAGTTCTACGCGAAGGCCAACCTTGAGACCCTCAAGGGCAAGAAGCTCGGCATCACGATTCAGTCCCTACAGAACGCTTACTGGGCGGGAGTCATGACAGCACTCGGTGAGATCCTCCAGGCCGCCGGGGCAGAGTACACAATCGTGGGATGCAACGACAGCTCCGCGACCCAGATCTCCCAGATCGAGAACTTCGTCTCAGCAGGATGCGACCTCATCATGGTTCACCCGTCAGACGCGAACGCCGTTGAGGATGCCTGCGCTGAGGCACGGAATTTCGGCATCAAGGTCATGTGCTGGGACGACCCCATGACCAACACCGACGCTAACTGGGTTCTCAACAACACGTACCTGGGGACTGAAATCGGCAAGCTGGCGGGCGCGTTCATCAACCAGCATTACAGCGCGGAGAAGAAAGCTGAAGTTACCGTAATCGGCTACCCCCAGACAGTCATCCTTCTTGAGCGTGAGAACGGAATCAAGCAGGGACTTGAGGAAGTCGCCGCCGGAAAGTATGAGATAGTCGCAACGACAGCCGCAATTGAGGCCAACCTCGCGCAGGACGCGGTCGAGACCATCCTTCAGGCTCACCCCGACTGCAAGGTCTTCACGGGAATCGGAGCGGGCGCAATGATCGGCGCGGACGAGGCTCTCCAGATCGCTACGGGCGGCAAAATCCCGGAGGACATGGGCGTTTTCACGACTGACGTAACCAAGCAGCAGCTCGGACAGCTCGCAGACCCCACATATCCCGCAAAGGGCATCATCGGCTTCGAGGGCTCGGACGAGGACACAGCACGTTCATGCGCATCAATGTTCGCACTCATCCTCAGCGACAGCGTGGGCGCGAAAAACGTGTTCAGGGCAGTTGCTCCGATAACGGCTGAGAACGTCCAGAAGATCATGGCAGGAATGAAGTAGCACAGGAATGAATCAGCGGGCTTCCCGGAAAGTTCGGGAGGCTCGTTTTGTGAATGAGTACAGGAGGTGTAAGACAGTGGCAGAAGACTATGTGCTTGAACTTGAACACATACGCAAGGAATACCCCGGAGTCATCGCGCTTAAGGATGTTACGTTACAGCTCAGGCGCGGCGAGATTCTCGGACTCATCGGCGAGAACGGCGCGGGCAAGTCAACCCTCATCAAGTGCTGCTCAGGGGCGGTTATCCCCACGTCAGGCAAAATCAAGGTCAAGAAGGACGCTAACGGCGAAGTCCGGGAGTTCTCACGCATGACCCCCCAGCTCGCGGCAGAAAACGGAATCGCCATCATCTACCAGGAGTTCAACAACGTAGGCGAGCTCTCAGCGGCGGAAAACATGTTCCTCGGCCGACCAATCCTCAAGAAGAACGGCATCGTCATTGACCGTAAAGCTATGGAGGAGGAAGCGGCAAAAGCCTTCGAGCAGCTCAACATCAAGATCAACCCGCGCACCCTCGTCAAGAATCTCTCAGTCGGCTACCAGCAGATGGTTGAAATCGCAAAGGCAATCCAGCAGAACGCACAAGTCCTCATAATGGATGAGCCTAGCGCGCCCCTCACAACGAACGAAGTCGAGAGCATGTTCAAGGTTGTCGAGCTTCTGAAATCACGCGGCGTGTCAATCATCTACATATCCCACAGGCTGGAGGAAATCTTCCGTCTGTCAGACAGAATCGAGGTCATCAGGGACGGCGAGTATGTCGACACCCTCATAACCGACAAAGACCCCGCAACAATCCCCCATCAGGTTGACGATCTCATAAAGCTCATGGTAGGGCGCGAGATGACCCAGAAATACCCGCCGCGCAAGCCATGTGTCCGCGATGATGTCGTGATTGAGCTTCAGCACGTCTACGGCAACGGCGACGAGGATATATCCTTCAAGGTTCACGCGGGCGAGGTTCTCGGACTCGGTGGACTGGTCGGCGCGGGACGGACGGAGATTGCGCAGGTCATATTCGGCTCGCGTCCCAAAGACAGCGGCAAGATTATCTTCATGGGTCAGGAAATCAACCCCAAAGCCCCCCGTCAGGCAATAGATCACGGAATAGCATTGCTCCCGGAAGACAGGAAACGGCACGGCGCATTGCTCACCAACTCCATCAAGAACAATATATCCATGCCAATCTATGAGCGTATCTCACGGATGAGCGTGATTGACTCCAAGACCGAACACGCTACCGCAGAGAAATACCGCGAGGACATACAGATAAAGTGTCCCAGCATTCACCAGCTCGTGAAGAATCTTTCCGGCGGCAACCAGCAGAAGGTCATACTCGGAAAATGGCTCGCGGCAAATTCCAAGCTCATAATCTTTGACGAGCCTACACGCGGAATCGATGTCGGAGCAAAATACGAGATCTACAAGCTCATCAATGACCTTGTGGAGGACGGAGTGGCGGTGCTGATGATTTCGTCGGAAATGGAGGAGCTTATCGGCATGTCTGACAGGATAATCGTGCTTGCTGAGGGCAAAATGATGGGCGAGCTCCAGAAGGACGAGTTCAACGCGGACACAATAATGACTTACGCATCGGGAGTAATCCCGGAACACAAGAAGGAGGCAGTCTAGGCAATGAACGAGAACAGATTCGCGGCGGCATTCAAGCAGAACGCAATATGGCTTGTGTTCATCATAGAGATAGCAATATTCGCGTACTTCAACCCCAAGTTCCTCAGCCTTCCGAACATCATCAACATTTCCCGGCAGGTCTCGTACTACGGCATCGCGTCAATCGGAATGACGTTCGTTATCCTCATCGCGGGAATCGACCTGTCAATCGCGTCAATTGTCGTTCTGGTCAACGTCGTCTGCGCTTACCTGATGATGAACATGGGCTGGAACATGTGGTTTGCTATCATTGTGTCAATCGTGATGGCTACGTTAATCGGAGTGCTGAACGGATTTATGGTGTCGACGATAGGAATCCCGGCGATTATCGCGACGTTCGCGTCTCAGACGATATTCCGCGGGCTTGCGTACATACTTTCGGGAGGCCTTCCGATTCCTGACGTTCTGAGGTACGCGCCTGAAGCCGGGCTGAACGGCAACCCTACCCTGGCATTCTTCGCACGGTGGACGCTGAACCACTGGAGCATATTCCCGCGGACTGGTGTCGGCCTGATTCCTGTCTGCGCAATCATCATGGTAATCTGCTTCGCGGTCGGCAGCTTCATCCTCAACAAGTCATACTTCGGGCGTTACTTCTACGCGATCGGCGGCAATGAGGAAGCGTCGGAGCTTTCCGGGATTCGTGTCAGCAAGATGAAGTACCTGATTTACGCGCTGTCAGGTTTTTTTGCGGGGCTGGCCGGAATCATCGTCCTCTCACGCACAGGGTCAGCGCAGGCTTCATCGCTCGTAGGCTTCGAGTTCGAGGTCATAACGTGCGTGGTCTTGGGCGGAGTGTCAGTAGCGGGCGGCATCGGCCACATGTCGGGGGTAATCGCGGGCGTTCTCATCATCGGGTCGCTGAAAAGCGGAATGGTCATGATGAACGTGAGCGAGTATACGCAGATGGTCGTTCAGGGGCTCGTTCTGGCGATTGCTGTCGGCTTTGACTGCTTCTCGAAGAAACGTCAGGCGAGTTAGGGCTAGTGGCTAGTGAGTAATGGCGGATGTATGAGATTAACGGAGAATATTCCGGCTACTACAGCGAGATTGACCCCAAGAAACGCCTCGTGATTCTGGACTCGCTTCCTGAGGCCGGGGCGGCTGATTTTGCGCGTGAAGTCTACAATGACCGCTATTCTGACCACGAGAGCAAGGGGCGCGAAAATATAGACTGGTGGCTTTGGCGTTGCATCTGCCTTCAGATTCTGTACGGGCGCGGGAACTTCCTCCGGCGTTTCCGGGACAAGGAGATTGCGGGGATTATCGGTGAATTGCGGCTGAACGACACGGACGAGTCTCACCGTCAGCACCTTTACCACGAATACAGGAATGTTTGCAGGCGTTACTTGTCCACGTGCAAGGGCGGAAGTTACGCGTCAAGGTTTATGGGATTCAAGCAGGCCAGCGATGAGGAAAAAGTGCTGAAGGCCTGTGAGGATGTGTGGCAGATGTCAGCAGGAGTAGCAAGAAAGACCGGGAACACTGAGGCCATGAAGCTGTGGGTTGAGGCGTTCAGGGATGAGCTTTTTGCCTACGATGACATTTGCCGCGAGGAATACACAAGGTTACAGGAGGGAAAATAGCAATGGCAACAATGGTACAGGAAGTAATGCAGGAACCCAAGAAGATAATCTACAGGGACGTAGAAATCCCTGAGCCCGGCCCGGATCAGGTACTCGTCAAAATCAAGAAGATAGGCATCTGCGGAAGCGACATCCACGTCTATCACGGGACTCACCCCTACACGTCCTACCCGATCGTACAGGGCCACGAGGTCAGCGCGCAGGTCGTGAAGTGCGGAGAGTACGCGAAGAAGTTCAAGCCCGGCGACCGTGTTGTGCTTGAGCCGCAGGTAGTGTGCGGAAGGTGCTACCCATGTTTGCACGGGAAGTACAACCTGTGTGAGAGCCTCAAAGTTTTTGGCTTCCAGACGACAGGCACGGGCAGCGAGTATTTCGCCATCGATGAGAGCAAAGTTACCGCGCTTCCTGACGAGCTGAGTTACTGCGACGGCGCGATGATTGAGCCTCTTGCGGTTACGGTTCATGCCGCCAAGAGATTCCCCGGTGTGAAGGGCTGCACGGCTGTTGTTCTTGGCTGCGGACCGATTGGGATTCTGCTCATCCAGTCGCTTAAGGCATTGGGGGCGGCTAAGATCATGGCTACGGATATTTCTGACGGAAGGCTTGAGCTCGCCAAGAAGCTGGGAGCTGATGTAGTCGTCAACACGAAGAACACCGACTACAAGCAGGCAGTGCTGGACACGTTCGGCCCGGACAAGTACGATGTCGCCTATGAGTGCGCGGGGTCAGACATCACGATGGACCAGGCCATCCAGAACGCCCGCAAGGGAAGCACGATAATCCTTGTCGCTGTTTTCGGGAAGAAGGCTAATGTTGACCTCGCCAAGCTGAACGACTCGGAGCTCGACCTGAACACGTCAATGATGTACAGGCATGAGGATTTTGTTGACGCGATCAACTTCGTGAAGGAAGGCAAAATCCAGCTCAAGCCGTTACGCACAGCGCACTTCGCGTTCAAGGACTGGCCGAAAGCCTATGAGTTCATCGACAACAACAGGGAGACCACGATGAAGGTCATCGTTGACGTAGACCCGGAGGAAGCGGAGGAAGCGTAGACAGTCAGCAAGGCACAAAGAAGCCGGGGGACTCATTGCGAATCTCCCGGCTTTTGCTGTGTGTCAGTCCAGCTTCATCACGGTTTTCCCCTCAAGGTTCGCCACGCCTTCGGGGGTGTGCGTGGACAGGTAGACGGTCGGATTCTTCCTGACGAACTCGCGCACACGGTCAAGGGTCTCACGAGCCGCCGCCAGGTCCTCGAACACAATCGAGAGCTTGTTCGCTTTCAGCGCCGCGTCAACGTACGTAACATCCCCGTGCATCATGTAGTACAGCCCGCCGTCCTCAGCTATGACTATGCTGTTGCCTTTGGTGTGACCGCGGGCCTTGATGAAGTACACGCCGTCCGCGATTTTCTGCGACTCCGGGAAATTGTGATACGCCCCGTCGGAATATGCCGCTCGGATTATGTTCGGGCCTTCCAGCTTGAGTGCGTCAGCGTCTTCCGGGCCGATGTAGATTTTAGCGTCCGGGAAGCTGGCTAACACTCCTGTGTGGTCGGGGTGCTTGTGGGTTACGAGAATCTTGCTGACCTGCTCCGGCTTGTATCCGAGCGCCTCAAGTGCCGGGACGTAGTCGAGAATCTTCGTGTAGCCCTTGAACGGCGTATCAGGAGCGAGTCCCGTGTCAACAAGTATCACCTCATCGCCCGTGTCAATCACGTAGTTCTGGAGACTTCCTGGATATGTTACGTCCTTGTTGCCGTCTGATTTGTTCTCGCCGCCGAACACAAATTCTTCCGTGAACGATCCGCCCTCATAGAGCCTCACTGCCTTAATCTGCATGGTGAACCCTCCTCAATTTTTCTGGGAATATTGATATTGTATGACGTGATAAGATTTTGGCAAGTACGCAGAAATTCCATACCATCAAGGAGAGATTAACACATGCCAGGAAGCGCGATATGCCCGCTGAAATACCTTGCCCGTACGTTCGGCGGGAAATGGAAGCTCCCAATCATATGCATACTCGCTGACATGTCCCCGAAACGTTACAGCGCAATCAAGCGCAGGCTCGGCAGCATCACAGGAATAATGCTCTCACAGTCGCTCAAGGAGTTAGAGGCCTCCGGGCTGGTCTCACGAAAAGAGTACAGCGAAGTCCCCCCTCACGTGGAATACTCACTCACTGAGCGCGGGAAGGGAGCAATCCCAATGCTTACGGCGGCGGCACAATGGGCAATAAGCGAGATGGAGGGCGAAGGCTTGTCCCCGTATTGCGGAGAATGCAACAACGCGTAATACTCCCTTTGCGCAACTCACTCATTCTGCTACACTTCAACCACCCCAAAATTTCCACGACAAGAAAGGACTGGTTCATTCATGCGCCTGACTTATGACGGCCTGAAAGATTATGACGCGTGGCAGAAAGCCGGAATCGCCCTCCCTCCCTATGACCCGGAGAAGCTCGCCGGTAGCACCCGCAAGAATCCCCGCTGGGTTCACTTCGGAATCGGCAACATCTTCCGCATCTTCGTGGGAGGAATAGCGGACAGCCTCATACGCGCCGGGAAAATGGACACAGGGATAATCTGCGCTGAGACGTTCGACTTTGATGTCGTCGACAAGATTTATGCCCCGTTCGACAACCTCGCGCTCGCTGTAACACTCTACCCCGACGGCAAAACCGACAAGAGAGTCCTGGCCTCACTCACTGAAGCGGTGAAAGCACAGCCCAGATTCGGCGACGACTGGACGAGGCTCAAGGAGATTTTCACGGCATCAAGTCTTCAGCTGGTCTCATTCACGATTACGGAGAAGGGTTATGCTCTTCACGGGTCTGACGGAAAATTTTTCCCCTTCGTCAACGCTGACATCGAGAACGGCCCGGAGAAATGCGGCGGGGCTATGGCGGTCGTAACATCAATGCTTCTCGCCCGCTTCAAGGCTGGAGCCGCCCCCCTCGCGCTGGTCTCAATGGACAACGTCTCACAGAACGGAAAGAAGCTCCGTGAAAGCGTCATTGAGATGGCCGGGCAGTGGTACGAGAGGAATTTTGTTCCGGCGGATTTCGTGGCATGGGTCAAGGATGAGAGCAAGGTTGCCTTCCCGTGGAGCATGATCGACAAGATTACCCCGCGCCCGTCTGAGGAGGTCGGGAAAATGCTCGCTGGTCTCGGCGTTGATGACATGGGAATCGTCGTAACGTCAAAGCGCACCTACATTGCCCCGTTCGTGAACGCAGAAGCACCGGGATATTTGGTGATTGAGGACTCATTCCCCAACGGTAGGCCTGAGCTCGAAGCGTCTGGCTACGGTGTATACATGGCCGACAGGACGACCGTCAACATGTCCGAGCGCATGAAGGTTACGGCGTGCCTGAACCCGATACATTCCGCGCTGTGTACGTACGCTATCATGCTGGGCTACACTCTGTTTGCTGACTGTATGCATGACCCGGAGCTGTCGAAACTCGCGAACATAGTCGGCTATGACGAGGGGCTTCCTGTCGTCAAAGACCCCAAAATCATATCGCCCGCGAAATTCCTCGACGAGTGCATCAACGTCCGCTTCCCGAACCCGTATCTGGGCGACACAAGCGCGAGGATTGCCACCGACATATCGCAGGGACTCAGCATCAGGTTCGGCGAGACGGTGAAGGAGTACGTTGCGCGTGATGGCAGTGCAAGCAAGCTGACGGGGATTCCGCTGGCGATTGCGGGATGGCTGAGGTATCTTCTTGCTGTTGACGACAAGGGCGGGAAGTACGAGCTTTCACCCGACCCGATGAACGCGGAGATGACGGCCAAACTTGAGGGCGTAACGGTCGGGGATCCTGACTCGGTTGGCGGGAAGCTGAGGCCGGTTCTGAGCAACGCGAGAATCTTCGGCGTGAATCTCTATGAGGCGGGACTCGGCGACAAGATAGAGGCGATGTTCCGTGAGGAGATTGCCGGGCCGGGTGCTGTGAGGGCGACGCTGAAGAAGTACTTGGCGTAAGAGTGGGAGTCGTGCTGTGCCTTTGTGGACAAAGCAGCAGACTTCGGGAAAAGACACAGACAACAAATAGTGAGAGTGTGAAGCCTGATTCCCGGGTGATGGGAGTCAGGCTGTGTTTTTGCGTGTGAGGCGGTAAGTGAGGCGGTCGAGAATATCACGGAACATGAGTATCACGCGCAGAACAGGATAGCTACCTCCGATTTTGCGGGAAATGTACAGCACAGCACGCCTTAAGACAGACTGCCGCGCAGGTTTGTTCTTGGCTGAAATTTCGCTCATAATGTCTATTATGTCGTCAGCCGTCGAGTTTTCGCCCCATGCGCTTCTGAGATAATACTTCCAGTACCAGCGTTCAGATTTCAGCCCGGTGATTCCCAGCCAAGGCTTGGCCATGAATGTGTGTATGATGCAATCCGACAGGTCTTTATCGAGAATGAACCTGTTGAATCTTTCATCGATGAATTTTATGTTCCCAGCGAAGACAAAGTTGTACGCCATCTCATCAGGCAGAACCATAACCCTTTTGTGCCTCAGAAGGTAATCCTTCCATTTTTCCGTGAAATCGAAACCTTCACGTATTCCCGCAAGGTTCATCACGACAACTCCCAAGTTGAGATACTTTTTCAGGTCAACTCCGAGTATTCTTGCTTCTATTGCTCTTTCCGGCCAAATTTCTCTTCCGCCGTAAGACCAAACTCCAGCCAGAATTTTGCCGTCTGTGTCAATCTCCCACAACTCCTTTATGTCGAGATTGAAGGTTATATCACAGTCAAGCAGTATCACTTTGTCCACGTCAAGAACTTCATGAATGATCAGCCTGTAAAGAACTCCTACAGACAGTCTTGAAGGCTTAACCGTGAATTTGCTCAATTCTTCCCTGTAGCCCGTAACATCATGAAGCTCCAGCCCCTGAGAATACTTCTCGGCCGTGCGGATGAATTTCTGCCTGTTGTCGTCTGTGAGTGTGTCGTCGTGAAGAATGTGAACGGTAACCTTGCTGTGAGTGTTCTCGAAGATTGAGGCCATTACGACCCCGGCGTGCTGTGAGTATGTTCCGTGCGGGTCATATACTGCGAGGGCTACGTGGATTGTGTCATCGGGATTCGGGCATGGGTTGACGTTGGGCGTTGGGCGTTGGGCGTTGGGCGTTGGGCGATTTTACCGAAATATTCTGACACTGTCAACTGCTCCTTCCGTGAAGTCTTGTCGTAATTATACCAGAGAAATGCTATCATCCCCCCATAATCCACAACACAAAGGAGGCATCCCAGCATGAAAGGCATCGTTCTCGCGGGCGGAAGCGGAACTCGTCTCTACCCCCTCACACTTGTAACGTCAAAGCAGCTTCTCCCCGTCTACGACAAGCCCATGATATATTACCCCGTCTCAATCCTGATGCAGGCGAAAATCCGCGACATCCTCATAATCTCAACGCCTGACGATTTGCCCCGCTTCGAGAAATTATTGGGGACAGGCGGGCGTTTCGGCGTGAATTTCTCCTACAAGGTTCAGCCCTCACCTGACGGATTAGCGCAGGCCTTCATTCTCGGAAAGGACTTCATTGGCTCTGACACTGTGGCAATGATTCTCGGCGACAACATATTTTCCGGGCAGGGACTCTCACGCAGGTTACACGAGGCAGTCAGCAATGCGGAATCCGGCAGGGGCGCGACAATTTTCGGCTACTATGTCGACGACCCGGAGAGATTCGGCATCGTCGAGTTCGACTCACACGGCCGGGCGGTCTCAATCGAGGAGAAGCCCCAGAGTCCCAAAAGCAATTACGCGGTAACAGGGCTGTACTTCTACGACAACAGGGTAATCGAGTTCGCCGAGTCCCTCAAGCCCTCAAAGCGCGGCGAGCTGGAGATAACCGACCTCAACCGCATATACCTTGAGCGCGGGGAGCTGAACGTTGAGCTTCTTGGGCAGGGATTCACGTGGCTTGACACTGGGACTCATGAGAGCCTCGCCGACGCAACGAATTTCGTGAAGACTCTTGAGACCCACCAGCACAGGAAGATTGCCTGCCTTGAGGAGATCGCGTACCTTAACGGCTGGATTTCGCGGGATGATGTCATGAAGGTTGCCGAGCAGCTCCGTAAAAACCAGTACGGGCAGTATCTCATGGACATAACAGGAGGGAAGTATATCGATGCCAGGTAAGATATTCATCACGGGTGCAAACGGCCAGCTTGGGCGGGACTTGGTTCATGAGCTGACAGGGCGCGGAATTGAGTGCGTCGCCTCGGACATTCAGGAGAAATTCGCGGGGGATGAGGCTTGCGTTTATGTCCCCCTCGACATCACGGACTACGGCCCGGTCTCGTCGGCCATGAAGGAAGCCGGATGCCAGCGTGTGATACATTGCGCGGCGTGGACAGCTGTTGACGCGGCGGAAGATGACACGAACAGGCCGAAAGTTTACGCTGTCAACGCAACAGGGACGGACAACATAGCGCGTGCCTGCGCCGAGACAGGATCGGCCATGACGTATATCAGCACGGATTATGTTTTCGGCGGGACAGGGACGAGGCCGTGGCTTCCCGACGACACGTCGTATTCCCCGCTGAATTATTACGGTGAGACAAAGCTGCTTGGTGAGCTGTCGGTTCGCAAATACCTGCGTGATTTCTTCATCGTCAGAATCGCGTGGGTGTTCGGCAAGAATGGCAACAACTTTGTCCGCACCATGCTGAAACTTGCCCGGACACATGACACGCTCCGGGTCGTGAATGACCAGGTTGGAACGCCGACATACACGCCTGACCTCGCGAGGCTTCTTGCTGACATGAACATGACGGACAAGTTCGGTGTCTACCACGCAACGAACGAGGGCGGCTATATTTCGTGGTACGATTTCGCACGCGAGATATTCGCTCAGGCCGGAGTCAGCGTGAACGTGATTCCCGTAACAACCGCTGAGTATGGTCTGTCGAAAGCAAAGAGGCCGTACAATTCGCGCTTGGACAAAAGCAAGCTGAGGGAGTCGGGATTTGAGCCTTTGCCGGATTGGCGGGACGCATTGAGGAGGTATCTAGCGGAGTATGAGTCAGATTAGCGTTGAACATGATGTTGCGGGGATAAGCGGGCTGTGTGTGATTACGCAGACTGTTCACGGCGACAAGCGGGGCTACTTCACTGAGACGTACAACCGCAGGGACATGGCCGAAGCCGGGCTCGATTATGACTTCGTTCAGGACAACCAGAGCAGCAGCACCAAGGGAGTCTTGAGGGGGTTGCACTTCCAGATTCGTTATCCCCAGACGAAACTCGTGCGTGTAATTCGCGGGGCAGTGTATGACGTTGCTGTTGACGTTCGGCGTGGAAGCGCGACGTTCGGGAAGTATTACGGGATAATCCTGACTGAGGACAACCGCAGGCAGCTCATGATACCGAAGGGGTTCGCGCACGGCTTCCTTGTGCTGTCGGAGTTCGCGGAGTTCTGCTACAAGTGCGACGACTACTGGCATCCCAACGACGAGGGCGGGATAATCTGGAATGACCCGGACATAAATATTGCGTGGCCGGAAGTGAACGCGCCGCTGAACATCATAGAACGCGACAAAAATTTACCCACGCTGAAGGAGGCTGTATTGCCGTGAAAGCAACCGTAACAAGGAGGGCTGTATCATGAAAGTAATCGTAACAGGCGGGGCGGGCTTCATCGGGAGCAATTTTATCTTCCACATGCTGAAGTACCACCCGGAGGACAAAATTCTCTGCCTCGACAAGCTCACTTACGCCGGAAATCTCGCAACCCTGAAGGAAGTTATCGCTGACGGTAGAATATCCTTCTTCCACATGGACATATGCGACCGTGAGAGGATATATGCCTTGTTCGAGCGCGAGCGGCCTGACGTTGTCGTGAACTTTGCGGCGGAGTCCCATGTTGACCGCTCAATCGACAACCCGGGAATATTCCTGTTCACTAACACTCTTGGTACTGGAGTCCTTCTCGACGCTTGTATGAAGTACGGCATCACCCGCTATCACCAAGTCAGCACGGATGAAGTTTACGGGGACTTGCCGCTTGACCGTCCGGATTTGTTCTTCACCGAGCAGTCGCCCATACGCACATCATCGCCCTATTCCGCGTCGAAGGCTGGGGCTGATATGCTGGTGCTTGCGTATCACAGGACGTACAATCTTCCCGTGAGCATCTCCAGGTGTTCGAACAACTACGGGCCTTATCACTTCCCGGAAAAGTTAATCCCCCTAATGATAATCAACGCATTGCATGACAAGCCGCTTCCGGTTTACGGTCAGGGCATCAACATCCGGGACTGGCTGTATGTCGAGGATCACTGCCGGGCTATTGACGCTGTGATTCATGACGCTGATTCTGTCGGGGAGGTCTACAACATCGGCGGCCATAACGAGATGAGGAACATCGACATCGTGAGGCTGATTTGCGCGGAGCTTGGGAAGCCTGAGAGCCTGATACAGTTTGTGCCTGACAGGAAGGGGCATGACCTGAGATATGCGATCGACCCGACGAAGATATATCTGCGCTTGGGGTGGAGGCCTGAGACTCGTTTTGCTGACGGAATCAGGAAGACTATACGCTGGTATGTGGAGAATGAGCCGTGGTGGAGGCCGCTTCTTGGTGAGGGATATTGAGGCGGCGTAATATCCCGGTGAAGGCTTGGAGGACTGCGGGGTTGTCTCTGAGGATGAGGCAGTGAGTCCCGCGTGAGGCAAGCTGTGATTGTGATTGAAGGCTGAGGGTGTCGGCTATGAGTATGTCTGTGTCGCGGGCTATGGTCATGTCTGCGCTCTCAGGATTTCTTTTTGGGGACGGGTGTCTAGGTGCATTGCCCTCACTTGCGCTTCTTTGTGGCGAGGGCGTTAATCACAATCAGGCTCTCAGTCAGCGACAGCTTCACGGAAATATCGTTGTGGCTGATGGTGATTGTTACTGCTAGATTGTTGTCCGCGTCATTCTCTAGGCCGACAAGAATCCCACGCAGGTACGTGAAGTTGTTTCTCGCCGCATCAAGCATGACTTCCCGCGCTGATGTCCCGTAAATGTTGGTTACCGTCTTCCTGTTCAGCCCAGCGAAAATCACAGCCTCGTCCGGCGCAATATCACCGTCAATGAAACGCTCCCTGTACCACGACATGCCAATATCACGGCCATGAAGTTTTGCGTCGACAATCTGGCGGAAGAACTCCAGCGTGAAGTCGAAAAACTCCGCGCTGACCGCGTTAATCACCTCGTCCCTGTAGTCCTTCCCAGATAGTAATTTGCTGACCGCGCTTCTCACCGCTTCCTCCCCGAACGTCATAATACCCCCCGCTTTCACTCTCAATAATCCTCGCGTAATCCTCGTTCATCTCGCACAGAACCGGGATTCTCCCCATCTTCCGCGCCGCCCTCCCGAAAGTCCCTGACCCCGCAAAAATATCCATCACCGTATCACCCTCGAACGAGTAATACCGCAAGACCCTCCTGCACAGCTCCTCCGGGAAAACAGCCGGGTGATTCTTGTCGTACTTGGGCGCGATGTGCCAGCAGTTAGTTGTGTCTATTGGTTCGTCTTCGTGGCGGTCGTAATCCTCGTAGCCCCTCATGTTGCGGTCAAGAAGAAACGCGCAATCCTTGCGGTAAACCATGAGGCTCTCTGTGATGCAGTTGGGCTTGTAGGATAAGGGCTTGCGTGTCTGGCGGTAACCGCTGATTCTGTCCGGGACTGAAGGCTCAGGCTTCACCCACAGAATTTCGTCCACAAAGTAATACCCGGCCTCAGTCAAGACCCGGTGAAGGTCGTAATGTATCGGGTATCTTATGCTCTCGAACTCACGGCCCGGCCTGCGCGTGATGACGGGTGAAACGTTCACGATGATGAATCTTCCGTCCTCGATTACCCTGCGGCACTCACGGAATGACTCGCCCATCCTCGCAAGATACTCGCTGTACGATGAGTAGTCGGAATATTCGCGGGCGTTGTAGTACGGGGGGACGTGAACACAAGCTGTATCGAGTTCGCCGGGAGAGTCTGGAGGGTCTTTGTGTTGTCGCCGATGAGGAGGAGGGGAGTTGTGATTCTGCTGACCGGGCGGGGCTTTTCGCGGCGTTGGCGGTAATCGTAGTATTCATTCATCTTGTCGAGAATCTCATTGCGCCAGAAATCCAGCATCCTCACGCGCAAGTCCGAAAATCTCGTGTCGTCCCGGCTCCTGTATAGGCACGTCCTGAACATCTGGTACACAAGCTCCATCGGGTTATCACGGCTGAAGGCTTCCTCCTGGAGAAAGTCATAGATCCGCCCGCTGTCATTATGCCGCCCGATTGATGAGACTGCCTCGCGCCTAACGTCAATATCAGCGTCAGACCTGAATATCTCAAGCAATGTCCCGAAGCTATCAGGTGTCCTGACTTTTGCGAGTGCCTTCACCTTTTCGACCGTGTACATCAGCCCTTGCCCCAGCCACTAAACACTAGCCCCCAGCCCCTGCGTTTTCGCCTCGCTGTCAAGCTCCTCAAGTTTTGGCGCGGCCTCATCAGCAATGAGTCTCCCGTCCCTGAAACGTAAAACCCTCTCGCTCCACGTGGCAATTTCCGGCTCATGCGTAACAAGAATCACCGTGATACCCTGCTTGTGCAAGTCCGTAAAGATATTCATGATCTCAACGGTTGTCTTTGTGTCAAGATTCCCGGTTGGTTCGTCGGCGAGGATTATCGGTGCTTCCCCCACAATTGCGCGGGCTATGGCGACTCGCTGCTGCTGGCCTCCTGACATTTGGGCGGGGCGGTGGTGGAGTCTCTGGCCGAGTCCGACCTTCTCCAGTGCTTTCACGGCGGCTTTGCGTCTTGCTGACGAGGGGACTCCCCGGTACAGCAGGGGAAGCTCCACGTTCTCGACAGCGTCAACTTTCGGCAGGAGGTTGAAGCCCTGGAACACGAAGCCCAGTTTCTGGTTGCGGATGTCGGCAAGCTCGGCCTTGTCCTGGTCCTTCACGTCCAATCCGTCAAGCTCGTAATGCCCGCTCGTGGGAACGTCCAAGCATCCGAGAATGTTCATCATTGTGGACTTGCCTGACCCTGACGGCCCCATGACGCACACGAACTCCCCCCGCTCAATCTCGAAGCTGACACCGTCAAGGGCGCGCAGCTCAATGTCCCCCGTAACATAAATCTTAGTGAGATCCTTCACCGTGATTATGCTCATCTGGGACCGCCTCCGCCTCTTCTTCCTGCTCCCGGCCCGCCGAACAGGCTTCTGCTTTGTGTTGTCGTTACGCCTTTCTGCGCGTTCACTACAAGCTCCATTCCGTCCCGGATTATCCCGCGCTGACCTTGGGGCCTGCTCTCACCTGCTGGTGCTGACGGCCTGCCCTCTCCTGCCGGTCTTGGGGGTCTTGTGGCTGAACCCTTCTCGGAAATCAGCTGCACCCATTTACCGTCCGTTATGCCTGTCTCAACGTAAACGGGGGGCATAAGGTCATTCCCTCTTGCAGGCCAGACTGTCCCGGAATTGAGGCTCTTCTTCTGCGTCAGAATGCTCTTGTCGAATGAGACTGTGGCAAGCAGTTCTTCAGGCGGCGTGAACCTGAGAGCGGCTACAGGGATGCGGAGCGCGTCAGTCGCCTTTGCGGTCTCAATTGACACATTGGCGGTCATCCCGGGCTTGAGCTTGAGCTCCGGGTTGTCGACGTGGATTATCACCGTGTACGTTACCACGCTGTCGCTTGTGTTGGGGGCAATTCTCACCTGCACGACTTTCCCGGCGAACACCTCATCAGGGAACGCGTCAACACGGAACGTAACATTCTGCCCTTCGGCTACCGTCCCGATGTCAGCCTCATCTACCTTTGTCTCAATCTGCATACGTGTGAGATCCTCAGCGACCTTGAAGAGCGTGGGTGCTTGCAAACTTGCCGCTACTGTCTGGCCTGCGTCAACCTGCCTGTCAATCACGACTCCGTTCACGGGGGATGTTATGCGCGTGTAGCTGAGGTTGGTTCTTGCGCGCGCTACTGTGGCTCTTGCCTGTGTTACGCGGGATTGTGCCTCCTGAAGTGCCGCCCTCTTCATCTCTACGTCGGCTTCACTCGTGTCGACTTCACTCCGGGCAATTAGCTTCTTGCTGAAAAGCTCCTTGTTGCGGCTGTACTTCCTCTGCGCGTCTGTCAGTGAGGCCTGTGCGCTTTTGACTCCGGCCTGATATACGGCAAGGCTTGCTTCTGACTCGTTCAGCGTGAGACGGAGAACAGACGGGTCAATCAGCGCGATTAACTGCCCGGCTCTCACGGGTGAATTGAAGTCAACATAGATTTCCTGCACCGTTCCTGAGACCTGAGTCCCAATTTCCACGACACTTATCGCGTTAAGCTCGCCTGTTGCTGTTACGGTTGATGTGATGTCGCCCCGTGTTACTGCTGACGATGTGAGGCCGTAAATCACCGGCTCTTCCTGGAAAAAGTAGTAGTAAACCCCGTAGCCTATCCCCGCGAAAATTGCCAGCAGCAATAACTTCTTCAGTCCTGCCCTCATGATTTCACCTTCCTATAGTCTGCGTAATATGCTGAGACGCTCATAGCCTACATTTTCGTTGTCGGAATTGAGCCGTCCAAGCGGAATATTCTTGTTGCCGCCGTGATAGTCGCTTCCTCCTGAGACAAGAAGCCCGGAACGTTCCGCAGTCTCAGCGAGTTTCCTGCAAGTCATGGCCGGGTATTTCGAGTACCAGCACTCCAAGCCCTTCAAGCCGTAAGCCAGCAGTTCCCGCAATGTCGCCCGGAAATCCTGCTCTGATGGCTCGCGTTCACCCTCACCGCCCAAAGGATGCGCCCAAACAGGGATTCCCCCTGCCGATAATATCCCCCTCACAGCAAGGGACGCGTCAATTCTGCTGACACCAGTCCTGCACTTGTTGATATAGCGGTCTATTGCCTCCTGCCTGTTCGCGGCATAACCCTTCATCACAATCATGTTGGCTATTTGGGGCTTGCCGACGCTGGAGGACTTCTTGAGGGCGGCTATGTCGTCGTCAGTGAACTCAATCCCGAAAAGCTCACGCAGAAGCCGTATCCTTGTGCAGAATTTCCCGCGCCTTAGTTCGTCCCCTGTCCTCAGTGCCTCCTGAAAGTCCGGGTTATGCTCATCGTAGCCCAGTCCCAGAATGTGGCACTTGCTGTTACTTGTCCTGCAAGAAAACTCCACGCCCTGAATGAACCTGATACTAGGCGGAATGATTCTCTTCATCCTCAATGCGCCCTTGATTGTGTCATGGTCGGTTACCGCGAAAATGTTTATACCTGCCTTCTGGATGTTCCACAGCAATTGTTCCGGCGAGTCCGTCCCGTCTGAAGCGTCCGTGTGAATATGCAAGTCTACTGTGCCTGCCATAATTCCTCTCTCCCCTCGATTTCTGGCGGGAAATGCCCAAGTGCCTCGTCAAGATTCGCCCGCGCCGTCTGAGCGTCATATATCGCCTGGTAGTACGTGTGCTTCGCTTCCGCCAAGGCTGACACAGCGTCGCTTACCTCGATCTGATTTCCTACTCCCACGTTGTAGCGTCCCTGTGAGAGCTCTAGATTCTCCTCGGCGTATTTTACGGTTTCTTCTGCTGACCTTGCCCTATCATTTGCGTTCATGAGGGACAATGCCGCGCTCATGACAGCGTACGTGATGTTCTGCCTGAGAGTCTCTGCGTCCGCGCTCGTCTGCTCAAGTTGCGCCAGTGCCCTAGCTATTGCGGCTTTGGTCTCGCCCCCGTCAACGACAGGAACATTCACGCTCACACCTACATAGTAATCCGCTGTCGATGATGAACGCTCGCTGTTTGAGACGGAAGAACCGGCCTGCCCTGTAACCGTGGGGGAATTTGCCCGCGCCGCATCCTTCACGGTGAGCTCTCCTGCCTTGATGTCGCGCATGAGCTTGCGGAAGTCGGGGCGGTCTTCCAGTGCCTTACTGACTAGCCCGGCCATGTCTTCCGGGAGCTGGGGCAATAATAATTCTGCTGACAGGGCAATGTTGAACGGGCTGTGTATGTCTGTACCCATTGCGACCTTGAGGGCTTCCTGTGCTAATAGGATGTCGCTTTCTGCCTTGAGGAGTGAGACTCTTGCTGACGACAGATCGGCCTGTGCTTTCGTTACGTCAATATATGGGCTGTTTCCGACCTCATAGAGTCCCTGTGCGCTCTTGAGGTGTTCTTCCAGGTTGCTGACTTTCTCGCGCTGTAAATCACGGTCAAGAAACTTCAGCACGAGGTCATAATATTTCCGCTTTGCTTCGGCGGCTACAGAAATCATTGTGCTTCTGTGCGTCTCGCGCGAGCCTGCTAGGGACTCTTCCCTTATCTGACGCTGGATTTTGTTGCGGCTGTTGTCGTAAAGCAGTTTGGAGGCCGTAAGTGTGATTGACTCGTTGTGATACCTGTCGTCGAAATACTCTAAATCCCCGTTGTAGCGCACTGACCCTGTGATTGAGACTTTGACCCTTGTGGCGGCCCGGAGAGAGTCTAGCTGTGCGGCCATGTCCTGGGTTGCGGCTTGGGTCTTGCGGAGCGACGGGTGGTTAGTCAGCGAGAGCATGAGGCATTCTTCGAGAGAGAGGCCGGAAATGTCGCGTGAAATTTCCTGCGTGTAAACCGGCGGGCATAACAGCAGCGTTATTGTGAGAGCGAGAAAAATTTTGCGCATGGCGATAATGACTCCTGAGAATAAAATTAGACCCCGTGAAGGCAGATTGTTTACTGGGATTCACGGGGTAAAGTATATTCATGACGGGTGAAAAACTTGTGAAGTGATCAGCCGCGGGTTATCTCCGTATTTGCCATCTTCTCGTAGACTTTTGCCAGCGCGCTGTGGTCGTTCTGCCCGCATCCGTCGCCGTGAAGTATCTTCATCATCTCCAGGACCTGGACAGTCAAGGGGATAGGTGAGTCAACAGCTTTTGCCGCGTCAAGGACGTTGCCCAAGTCTTTGATGTGAAGGTCAATCTTGAAGCCGGGCTTGAAGTTCCTGTCCATGATCATGGGGGCTTTCGCGTTCATTACGGTTGAGCCTGCAAGACCGCCCTTGATGGCCTGGAAGATTTTTTCCGGGTCAACCCCTGCCTTCTTTCCGAGCATGAGTGCCTCGCTCAGGGCCGCGATGTTCACAGCGACGATGATTTGATTGCAGAGTTTGGTTACATTCCCCGCCCCTACATCACCGCAAAGCACAACGCTTGACCCCATAGCCTTCAAGACTGGCTCAAATTTCGCGAACACTTCCGGCTTTCCTCCGACCATGAAGCTCAATGTCCCGTCAATGGCCTTGGGCTCTCCTCCTGACACTGGAGCGTCTAGCATATCGATTCCCTTCTTGGCGAGAGCGTCGGCGATTTCCCGGCTGGCGATTGGGTTAATGCTGGACATGTCGATGAACGCCGCGCCCTTCTCCATGTGGTCGGCCACTTTGTCGTCCTCAAGCATGACGCTCTTCACGTGTGGCGAGTTGGGGAGCATCGTAAGCACAAGCTCCGCTCCCTTTGCGGCATCAACGGCGTTCGCTGCGGCAACTGCTTTCCCGTTCCCGAAGGCCACAACGTCATCAACGACGGCTTTAGTGCGGTCATACACGCGGAGCTCATGGCCGACCTTGATGAGGTTCTTTGCCATCGGCTTGCCCATGATGCCCAGTCCGATAAATCCTATCCTCATTGTGTGTACCTCTCTTGTCTGTGGGATTGCCTGTATTATATCAGAGTGCCGCGCTCATATCACAGGCGCTATGCTTCCCGGCCCGTCCTCCCAGAGGCTCACAGGCCCGGCTGTCCTGTCCAACGCCTCAGAGAGCCTCACGAATCTTTCCGCCGCAGTCTTTGGACTCCATTCACCCGCGACAGTCTCATAAGCATTTCGTCCAAGCAGTGAGATTCTTCCGGGCTGACGGAGAAGTCCCGCTACTTTTTCGGTGAGGTCATCAGCGTCCATGTCCCGGAAAACCAGCCCGTTCACTCCGTCTTTCACCAAGTAAGGCACGCTCCCTATCTTCCCGCCAGCAACACACGCGCACCCTGAGTTCATGGCCTCGTTCAGGACAACCCCCCAGCCTTCCCAGCGGTCTGAAGTGAACAGGAATATCTCTGATTTCTCCATCTCCGCACGGACCTGAGCTGTCGGCAGTGAACCCATGAGCTCGACTTTGTCGCTGAGTTCGAGACTGCTGACCATCTCCGAGATTTTCCCGTGAATTGCGCCCGCACCTATCATCCTCATGCGGAAATCTAGCCCCATTTCGCGGAGATTCTTGGCGACAATTACCGCTAACTCCGGGTGCTTTTCCTCCATGAATCTCCCAGTCCATATGAGGCTTGCCCGTTCCTTTTCCGGGAAAATATCATGACGCTTCAGCTCCGTGAAATACCCCCATCTATACGCCTTCCCGTCAAACAGACCGCAAGTGTGATAGTCCCAATTCGCGAACGCCCCAGCACAAAGAAGGTAGAATTTCGACTGAGGACTCCTAGCCTGGGACCTTCCGCCAGAATAACGGCTGTACTTCACGAACCTCACGGCATCCTTCCACAGCGGCCCCTTGAAGAAACGCTCAGACTGCATGAACGTAATCTTTCCCCCCTTGAGCCTCCTGCTTACGACTGAGACGGGAAGCCCTGCGATGATCACACAATCAGCCTCATCAATCATCCTGTCCGCCTCAGACATCGCTTCGGGACTCTCGTACGCTCGTAAAACAAAAGGCAGGCTGTTCATGTCATGGAAGCCTGAGCTGATCCTCTTCTGGTTGAAGGGAGTCTGCGCTATGAACCTGAAATCACCGCCGTAAATCCTGATGAACGCTTCCGATATTGTCCTGGAGTAATGGCTCAAGTAGTTGGAGACCAAAACCAGTTTCATCCACAATCCTCCTCCGTTGTTCCTGTCATGCCGTGAAGCCCGCCCCTCATATCACAGGCGCAACACTGCACGGCCCGTCCTCCCACAAGCTCACAGGCCCGGTTGACTTGTCCAGCTCCTCAGCGAGCCTCACGAATCTTCTTGCGGCCTCCTGCGGACTCCAAACGTTCACGAGAGTCTCACGCGCATTCTGTCCCAGCGTCTCAATCCTCCCCGGATCACGGAGCAAGCCCGCTACCTTCGCCGTCAGGTCGTCAGCGTCCCTGTCCCGGAAAATGAGGCCGTTAACGCCGTCCTTGATGAGGAACGGAACGCTCCCTATCTTCTCGCCCGCCACGACAGCACAACCCGAACTCATCGACTCGTTGAGGACAGCACCCCAGCCCTCGCCCCTGTCTGACGTGAAGAGGAATATCTGCGACGCGTCCATCTCCTCGCGCATCTTGTCGGCAGGAAACGCCCCTGGAAGCTCGATTTTGTCCCCAAGCCCAAGGTCAGCTACCATCCGGGCGGTCTTGTCGTGAACCTCGCCTGAGCCGACCATCTTCATGGTGAAGTCGAGTCCCATCTCGCGGAGATTCCGGGCAACGAGAACGGCCAATTCTGGGTGCTTCCATTCGAGGAATCTGCCTGCCC
>JAFSKV010000067.1 GCA_017448795.1 Synergistaceae bacterium
ATTCACGCAGAAGCAGGAGGACAAATATTCCCGCTTCCACGAGGCAACCATAAAGGAGCGTTATTCCCAGTGGGTCGAGATTCACGGGCTTCACCTCTTCTCTGTGCTTTACGCCGGGCTGAGTGTCGCAACATGCCTCGTCATAGTCTCGCTGTTACTCGCAACTGTAGCAGAGCTTCCCCCCTTCGGCCATGAGCGCAACCCCGCAAACAATGAGGTCATCCGCCGCTACGTTGAACACGGAGGCCACGAGACTGGAGCGCAGAATATCGTTGCCGGACTCATCCTCGACTATAGGGCATTCGACACTTTCGGCGAGTCAGCAGTACTCTTCACGGCGGCTGTGAGCGTGTTAATGTTACTGGGAGCTTCACGCAGGAACAAGCCCGGAGGCACTGAGTCCCACACGTCAGCAACAAGCCCGACACCCCGCGGAAATTCCCCCCCGGAGCCGGGACTCCACACAGTCAGGCGCGATGACGCAATACTCCGTTCAGTCGCAAATCTCGCCATCCCGATAATTCTCGTCATGGGCTGTGTTGTCGTCATCAACGGCCATTTGTCCCCCGGCGGAGGATTCTCAGGAGGCGCGATCCTCAGCACAGCACTAATCCTCGCGGCCAATGCTTACGGCTTCGACAGGGTTCACGGCTTCTTCAGCGAACACACATTCATAGTCTCAAGCTCAACTGCCCTCATGATTTACGCGCTCTCTAAAGGCTACTCATTCTTCACGGGCGCGAATCACATTCACTCAGTCATCCCTAAAGGCACAATAGGCGACATCTTCAGCGCGGGGTTAATCCTGCCGCTCAATGTCTGCGTGGGACTCATCGTCGCGGGGACGCTTTACGGATTCTATGCATTGTTCAGCGAGGGGGATATGTAGATGCTCGAAAAATTACTGCTCAACCATTACGAGGCCGCCGCGGTCATACTCTCAGGAATCGGCCTCACAAACCTTCTTTTACAGCGCAACCTCATCAAGAAGATAATCGGACTCAACATCATGGATACAGCCGTGTACCTCTTCCTCGCAGCGAAGGGCTACGTTGAGGGAAGAGCCGCTCCGATTCTGATTGCTGACGGCGCGGGGGGCTGGCTCAGGTCATCGGAACTCTACGTGAACCCCGTACCTGCCGGGCTCGTGCTGACGGGAATTGTCGTGTCAGTGAGTGTTACGGCGTTCGCTCTTGCGTTGACCCTGAAAATCTACGAGAGCTACGGGACGCTGAACATTGACGAGGCACTCCTGAAGATGACGCAGGAACAGGAGCAAATCGAGGCCAGAATTGACGAGGCGGAAGAGGAAGTGTTAGCGTGATAAACATGTTCGCATACAACATCCCGTTCGCCAGCATATTCCTCATGATGATTGCCGCGATTGTTACCCCGCTTCTCCCGAAACATGGCCGAGTCCCCGAAAAGCTCTCGTGTGTCATGATTGCCATTGTGGGAGTCTTGTCGGCATACTTGCTTTACGTTCTCACGAGGGGAGGGCAGAGTCTCAGCTTCAACTTCGCGATGGGGCATTTCCCGGCTCCTTGGGGGAACGAGCTGCGCGCCGGGCCATTGGAGGCTGTATTGTCGCTCGTGTTCTCGGTGGCAATGCTCCTGTCCCTCACCGGTAATTTCGCCTCGACCGCCGAGGACATAGCACCCGCAAGACGGCAGATATTCTGCGTTCTGGTCAACCTGCTTACTGCCTCGCTTCTTGCCCTCACGTACACAAACGACCTTTTCACCGCCTATGTGTTCATCGAGATCAACACTATAGCCGCCTGCGCAATTGTCGCCGTCAAGGAAGGCCCGGAGACCGCAAGAGCCGCACTGCGTTATCTCATCATGAGCCTTGTAGGTTCGGGGCTGGTGATGATTGCTATATGCCTGCTGTATGACTTGACGGGGCATCTGCTCATGCAGAACATGCACGGGGCAATCCAAGTTCTAGTCGCCACAAAAAGCTACATGATGCCGCTGACAGTCTCGCTTGCCCTCATCACAACAGGGCTGGCCATAAAGAGCGCGCTTTACCCCTTCGCCTCATGGCTTCCTGACGCTCACGGCTCGTCAACAAACGCTTCAAGCGCAATACTCTCCGGGCTCGTCCTCAAAGGCCATATCATCACAATCATCAAGATATTCTGCCGGGTGTACGGGCTCGATGTGATTCACGTTCTCAGGATGGACACGGTCATATTCATTCTGGGAATCGCGGCCATGATTATGGGGTCGGTTCACGCGCTCCGCCAGAAGAACGTCAAGCGCATGATAGCGTGGTCAAGCGTGGCACAGGTTGGGTATATATTTCTGGGAGTCGGGCTGAACACTGTAGCAGGAGTCGCCGCCGCGTGCCTTCACATCATCGTACATGCCTGCGTGAAGCCGATGCTCTTCACCGCCGCGGGGGGCCTCAGCAATGCCGCCGGACACAAGAAGGGACTTCACGCGCTAATGGGGACGTTCTACGTGAATGTGTGGGCAGGACTGGGACTGATAGCTGGTGCTTGCTCGATGATGGGCATTCCGGGGTTCGCGGGGTTCGCGTCAAAATTGAGCCTGACTCTTGCCTCGTTCGAGCATGGAAGCATATTCTGGGCGTTGTCGGCATTGGCTGCAAGCTCGGTCTTGAACGCCCTGTATTACGTCCCGGCTGTTATCGTGGTCATGACCCGAAGCAAGGACGCTCACAAAAAATTCACCGCTCCTCCTCCCACGCTGTCATACAAGGTCTCAATGTCTGTGTTCCTCGCGCTGAATTTCTACTTGGGGCTGTTCTGCGTGCCATTGCTCAGGCTGATTACACGGGGGGTGAACGTACTATGACGAGCAACACGCTTCTTACACTCGCGCCGATTTTGTTTCCGATTGTTACAGGGTTCGCTTTGTTCTCGCGGCCGATCTTCGAGGACAGGCACATATACGTCGGAGTTATGACATTCGCAACGTCGGCGATAACATTCTTCGCGGCTTTCATGACGCGCGAGGAGCTTATCACATTGTGGCGGGTAACCGGGACGCTCTCAATCGCCTTCAGGATGGATTACCCTGCGCGGGCGTTCTCATGTCTGGTGGCGTTCGTGTGGCCTCTTGTTACCGTGTATGCATTCGAGTACCTGAGACGGCGGCCTCCTGTCGACAGATTTTATGCGTTCTTCCTGTCAACATTCGGGATATTAATCGGAGTTGCCTGCGCCGGAAATCTGCTGACACTGTACCTGTTCTACGAGCTTATGACGTTCATGACTCTTCCGCTGGTCATGCACTCACAGAAACGCGAGTCAGTCCGTGCGACAGTCGCATACCTTCTGTACTCGCTTGTGGGGGCGGCTATGGCACTGGGAGGGTTCTTCTTCTTCCAGGTCTACGGCGTGTCGATGGAGTTCACGCCCGGAGGAGTCCTCGACATGGCCAGGATAACGCGTGAGGGTCATGAAGGAATGCTGCTGACTGTAACGTTCCTGACTCTGTTGGGCTTCGGGGCGAAGGCGGGGCTTGTTCCGTTGCACGCGTGGCTTCCGATTGCTCACCCCCAAGCTCCCACACCTGCGAGCGCGGTTCTCTCAGGCCTCATCACGAAAGCGGGAGTGATAGCGATGTTCCGGGTAGTGTACTACGTGGCGGGCGATGACTTCCTGCGCGGAACGTGGGTACAGACGACGTTGCTGTGCATGGCCATGCTGACGATATTCACCGGGTCAATGATGGCGTTTGTCGAACAGCACCTGAAGAAGCGTATTGCGTGGTCGAGCGTGAGCCAGGTCTCTTACGTTGTGTTCGCGATGATGCTTCTCACGCCTGACGGGATACGGGGTGCGGTGTTGCAGATTGCGGCACATGCGACGGCGAAAAGCTGTTTGTTCCTCAGCGCGGGGGTCGTGATCTACTTCACGTTTCAGGGCGCGAACTACCACTACGCTGACCAATTGCGGGGCGTGGGAAAGGAGCTGCCAATCACGATGACATGCTTCGGGCTTGCGTCTGTCTCGCTGATAGGGCTTCCGATAAGCGGGGGGTTTGCGGCGAAATGGTACATGGCCGCGGGGGCATTGGGTCTCGGCTGGCTTGGGATGCTGGGAATCGTGGTGCTGATGGTGAGCGCGCTGCTGACAGCCGGGTATCTTCTGCCGATTGTTACGGATGCTTTCTTCCCGGGCTCGGATTACGACTACTCGCGTGTAGTGCCGTTCAAGCTGCTGCCGCTGAATATGATTGTGCCGATAATTCTTCTTGGGACTGGGGCGGTTATGGCCGGGCTTTTCGCGGGGAACATAATCGATTTCGTGAACACGAGAATCATACCTGCCCTGCTGTAAGGTTGTCCCCCTTGTCTATGATGGCAGGGGGGCATATTTTCCGGCAAAATTATTCATAAGTATCTTCATCAGTTCTAGGTTTCCCTTCATCGGGCTAATCTTTGTGGGAGTTCTTCCAGTCTTGGGGTATACACGCTTAACTGGTATCTCACATACTTTCATCCCTATCTGGGAGGCTCTGACAGAAAGATACGCGAGAAGCTCATATGACACGAAAATATCACGCAGGGGCTTCACTCTGTCATCCTCAAGATAACGCGCAGAATACGCCCTGAAGCCGTTAGTAGTGTCCGTGAAATAATGTCTTGCAGTCAGCGAAATCACAGGAGCATGAATCATTCTGACGGACAGCCAGCGTATAACAGGAGTGTTTGCCGCACGGCCTCCCTTGATGAACCGCGAACCCTGCACGAAATCATAGCCTTCTTTCAGCTTACGGATGAAATTGGGTACGTCTTCTATGCTGTCCTTGTCGTTGCCGTCAATCGTGATGAAGCCCCTGTATCCCCTCGAAAGTCCGAAGTGTATTCCCGTCCTGAGCTGTGCGCCCTGCTTTCCTGCCCCGGTCTTGACCAGAAGAGTATTCACGCCGTAACGTGCAAGCCCGGAAGTCTCAACGCTTCCATCCTGAGAATTTCCGTCACAGATGATAATATCGGCCTGTTCATGTATACCTGCTGAGAATGACCGCATAAGCTCGCGGTGTATCCTTTCTCCCTCGTTGAGGACTGGTATGAGCAGGCAGTAATCCGAAGTGCGCGGCCTAATTTCCTCACAGTCATAATCTGGAACGCCGTCAATGCAAGCATAATGTCTCAAGCGAATACCTCCCGTATATATTTCATTGAGCCGGTTAATTCAGTGATACTTTCCTGACTGCGCATCTCAAGTGAGATATATCCGCTGTACCCTGACTCTCTCAGGACATCACGGAGTTCTTTATGCTGAAAGCGCGGCTTTATCGGTCTCAATTCAGGCTCGCTTATGTGGACATGGCTGATGAGGGATATATTTTCTGGGACAAGGCATAGAGTCTCTGCGTTCGCGATAATCGTCCCGAAATCGAGATTGACTTTCAGCGCAGGGTGATTGATTTCTGACACCAGCTCTAAGGCTTGGGCGGTGGTGTTGATGAAGTTCGTCCCGTACATTGCGGGGTTAGGCTCAAGAGCGACGGTGATTCCGAATTTCTCCGCCTCGTCAGCAATATCAGCCAAGAACCCGGCAACTATCTCATAATCTCCGGGCTTGTCTGTCCTCCTGTTCTTGGGGCATCCGAACACGATATTACGGCATGATACAGCGTCCGAAAAACGCAGTGCCTTCCGTGTATGCTCCATAAGCCCGCGCCTTTCATGCTCAGACCCTGCTATTCTCTGAGTCATTCCGTACCATATCGACTGAATCGACACCACAGCCAGCCCGTAATCCGCCCTCAGTTTCGCGGCAAACTCTGAGGCTTCCCTCACATGCTCATACGGAGTAACGGGGAAAATTCTTGACGGCGCAATTTCGAGTCCCTCAAAGCCTGAGTCAGACATGAAGCGATACACATACTCATCATCTCCGGGAAGCCAGCCTATATTTGACGCGCAGAGCTTCACTCACTGCACCCCCTGACGAAACCACGTATCTCGCACAGCTCCTGCTCCCTGCTCATGAGGTAGCCGTTCTCACCGCCGAATAACTCATAGTGCTTCGTCCTCATGTCGTAACTGTAGGGAGTCTTGTCCAGCTCGTTGGTGAAATCACAGCCGGTAAGAAATCTGTACACTTCACCGGCAGACACTGGAGGAACGGCAATGTTGAGGCGGAAAATATTGCGGGATAACGCGGTCTCTATGTGATGCCATAAATATTTCAGCGGGTAGAACTGGTAGACTGACCTGCTGTCCGTGAAGCTGAGAGCCGTGAATTTCAGGCGGCGGAATTTGTCCTTCAGGAACAATGTCTCGTCATGCGTGAGATTCCTGCACCTGTAGAAGCCGTTTCCCTGACGCTGGTAATATTCTCCGAGTTCCGGGGCGTTTGCTGAAAGCTCAAGGAATTTTGCCTCAGTAAGCATTGCCGGTATCACGTGGATGAAGTCGTAGAGAAAATTTTTCTTCAGGTTAATTCCGAACAGCGCGGGAAGTCTCACGATAAGGCAGCGGCTGATATTGCCTTCCGCCCATTCCTCAAGCTCCCTTCTGTTGCGGCCGTAAGGAGTGAGAAGCTCAGGGATGATTTCTGTATCCTCATCTGCCCCGCGGGAGTCAGGATATACTGAGATTGTCGAGATGAGTACGAGGCTTACGGGATTGATGCGCGATATGTTCTCCATAGCTCCGAGTATGTGCTTCCTGTCATCGTCGGGGTATCTGTTGGCGGTGAACATCTCCGAACGCACCCCGGCATAAACAAGAATGTCAGGCCTGAGTCCGAATGCTTCAGATATGCTGCGGGAACTGAATGACGCTGTGAATTTGTGCGACGCAGCAAGGTTTGACCCTACAAAGCCCGTGCTGCCCACGAGAAAATCATTCATGATATTACGCCGCCTCATACTTTCTCTATGCTCTCTACAAGGTAGCCCTGCCCGCCGGAGGACATCCTCAGTACCAGTGAAAGATACTTCATGACCATAGCGAAGGCCGCAAATATCCCGGTCAATCCGAAAGTCAGCACGAACATTGTTGTCGTCCAGCCTGACACCGGGCTTCCGGCAAGCCATACTGAGACGGTGTAGAGCATCCCCGCTATAGTGGCAAGCATCATCGTCAGAGCAAATCTCAGGCTGAACTTGTACCCGAAATCCGTATACAGCGCGAGGCTGTCAGCGGCCAGAGTGAACCTGTCTCTCTCCTTGCCCCTGACTTTTCCCGGAAAAACTATCTCAGACATCTTCAGCCCCATTGAAGCATAGACTGCCTTCCTGTATGAGAGCGTCGCGCGGGAATCATGCGCCCTGTTCAGAGCACGGCGGGATATTAGGGTGAAGGCGTTTGTCCTCAGCGCGTATGCTGAATTGCTGTATGCGTTGAATATGCGGTAGAATGCCCGGCTGGATCTGCTCTCATGGTCAGGGCATACCTCCACTATATCGCTGCCCTGAAGTGCTGACTGATACGCCTTCCAGATGAGCGGCAAATCATATTCGGCATCGTCTGAATCGAACTCGTACACGTAATCTCCCGCAGACAGGTCAAGCCCCGCGTTCATACACTGTTCACGGGACTGATGAACCGACATATTGATGATGCTCATGTGTACGGAAGATGCTGATTCTGACTTCAAGGCCTTAAGTTTCCTGCAAGCCTCATCGGACGCTCCGTTGTTCACCGCTATAATCTCGTAGTGCATGAAGTGTTCATCCAGGCACGAGATCAATCCCCCGATGAATTTTTCGGGAGCGAGGCTCATATTGTCCAGATAAACGACAGCGGAAATGAAATTCTGCTCTCTGCTCATTGTGATAGCACCTCGTCAAGATCGTAGACTGTATTTATTTTTCCTGACAGCACGCTGACAAAAGCCGGGCTACTGCTGTACTGCCTTATCACCGTCGGGCGCGAGTCATCTACTTCGCTGGCCTTGAGTATAGGCTTCATGCTGTAGAGACTCCTGACATAACGGAACTCGTATTCAGGCCTCATATATTTTTCCGCGAGCTGCCTCATGTACGGCCATGCGCTCTCAGGCTTTGCAGGGCATGTGTTGCAGTTGCAGAGTCTCCCTTTACCGCAAAGCCCCCCGGAATCTTTCTGGCAAGGAAATACTGCGGTATCTTCGTAAGAAGTCTCATGCGGCGTGAAGGTTACGCTAGTGAGACTGTGAAGGCCGGTTTTCCCGAACGGCATTATTGAGAAGAACGGGCCGTCCATGACAGTCAGGCCGATATTTCTGAGATTTTCGCTGACGGTACACAGAATAATCTCACAGAGCTCATACTTTATCCCGAAAGGCTCGAAGCCCAGCATTCTGTGAATCTCGTTGACTGAAGCATACGAGGCATTGAGCAGGAACGGAGCTTCCGCAGAAATACCGCCAGCTTTGACGCGCCAGACACTGCCGGACTGACTCACGGAGCTTACACGGCGGTCATACAGGACTTCAACGTTGGGGAGCCGTGAAATCTGCTCAAGAAACCAAGCCCTGAGTATGTGTGCGTCATAGGTGTATTCTTTTGTGAGGAACGCGCCGTCGCACAGGCCGGGACGGAAATATTTATCCGGCATCAGCGGTTCGCAGGGAATATCTGCGGCATGACAGAACTTCACGAACTCTCTTGCGTTTGTCCAGCTCATTCTGGTGCTGGTCGCGTATATCTGCTCAAATTCCGTGAGACATGCGAAGCCGAAATCGTGTACGAATCTGTCGAAGTAATGTGCGCTCTTCATGGCCGTCGACAAACTACGCGGATAATGGTAGCCCATGTGAACGCGTGCCTGGTTTATATACGTTGCGCGGGAAAATGCCTCGCTGTCCTGCTCAAGAATAAGCACATTCTCGCCCTTTCTCCCGCAGAGAAGCGCGCTGTAGAGTCCGTAGAGTCCCGCGCCTATGATGATTTTGTCATGAATTATCGCCATTTTGCGGCCTTCTGATGAAGTGATACAGAGGATTATCGTGCTGAGACACAACTTCGGTTACAGTACCGTAACTCTGAAGTTTTCCGATGATTGCAGGAATCCCTTTATCACTGTGAGATGAGAAGATATATACAGACGGGTAACGCACAATAAGCGACACATCTTCGTCTATGGCCTTCATGTTGAGATGTCCCTCATAGCTGTAGGATTTCTTGTAGTCAAAAACCATCGTTGTCTGCCCGAATATATAGTTGTCCTTCACGAACGGCACCCCCTGCTCTCCCCATGTCCTGCCATGAAGAGGGAGCCATAATTTATAGCCGTTTTCGTAAAGGAATACGGGTGTTCCGTGTCCGCTGACATATATCATGTCTGTCTGTGCGGCATTGTCCCTGAGATAGCTCACATTATCTGCAACTTCTGTACCCTGCATGTAAACTTTTGACGGCCTCGCATCGTTAACTGTCTTCAGGAACGGAACTATGAGAAGTGTGAATATCAGCAAAGATAACGCAGGCCTGTTTCCCCTCCTTTCAAGAATGTCAAAGCCTTTTGCAGACAATGCCAGAAGCTCAACTGACACAAACATAACAAGCCTTGTGATTATAGGATAGAATCCCATGCTTGAGGCAACACACATAAGGAGGACACTTCCTGCAGCCGCTGCTGATACCGGCAAAGTCTCCTTGTCCCTCAGGCACGCAACCAATCCGGCAATGGCAAGAACTGATACCGTAACTGCAAAAGTTTTATCAGCTGAAGCAAGGGGGGCTAATATTTGCTTCATCATCTTGAGCATTGTGATGATTTCCTCTAGGGATGATGGAAGGAATATGAATCTTGTGAGAGCGAAGAAATCTGCCCCTCCAGCATGTGTGCTTGATACTGAGAGCCACAGCCTGTAATTCACGGCAAAGCTGAGAGCAACAACAATGCATCCGCATAATTTCTTTGCGCGTAATGCCGTGCTGCTTGGTGTGCGGATGCCGAAGAGTATCTCAATGACAGCTATAATCATCCCGGATGCGATGAAGAATATTGAGGCGAATGAGAACCATATTATCACCGAATAAGACACGACAAGGACGGAAAATTTCAGGTTTCCTTTCTGCCAAAGCCCGAACAGAAGCAATGACAGGAGTACGAACATGTTGTCCGACATATAGGGCTTCAGTTCATTGCTGTAGCGCATGAAGAACGGAAGGAAAATGAAGGACAGTGTGAATATTTCCGGATGCTTGGCTGAGAACACGTACCTTATGACGAAATAAAACAGGAATACGCAGCAGAAGAAACTGAACAGCGACCACATCCGCAGTACATATTCCTCATGGCCGACAATTTCCGTCAGAAGTTTCACGGTGTACAGATACCCCACTGGAGCACTTTGTCCCCAATCCAACGGGTAGGAGATTAACTCTCCGAAGTTTCTTGTCAGGATCGAACTTGCCAGCATTGCTTCATCAATCCACAAGGATCTGTTGTAGATGTAAGGGATAACATGAAGAACTATCCCTATTGCTGCGAACACGAAAAATGAAGCGCGTCCAAATGATGATACCTTATCCTTATTCATTTTCTGATACATCTGTCCTCCTCAATGCTGAATCATGCTGCGAGCGCGCACAACAAAACCGTGAAGGCCTCGCAGTCCCAACAACTGCAAAACCCTCACGGTCAATCCTTGCTGATATTACCGACTTTCTGTTACGCGAAATACTTACGTGGGGGGGGGCAAAATTACTGACCTACAGCACATCATGTATTACTCCTCTCAGAATTTCCGCGCTCTCACGGAGCTTCCTCTGCTCGTCAACACTCAGCCTCACGGGTATGAGCGTCTCTATTCCGTCCTTGCCGACAATGGCAGGCATACTAAGCGCGACATCCTCAACACCGTAAACGTCATCCATAACGCTCGACACAGCCAGAACGGATTTCTCATCGCGGATTACGGCCTCACAGATTCTCTTCACCGACATTGCGATCCCGTAGTACGTTGCGTTTTTCCGCCGGATTATCTCGTAGGCACTGTTCCTCACGTCTGACTCTATCTTGCGCTGTGCGTCCTCAAAGTGTGAATGCCCCCTCATCCTGCAGAAATCATACAGCGGGACTCCTGACACGTTCGCGCTTGACCACGCCGCAAATTCGCTGTCCCCGTGTTCGCCGATAATGTATGCGTGAATGCTCCTGCTGTCCACGCCAAGATGTTCACTCAGAAGGTACTTCAGGCGGGCGGTGTCTAAGACAGTCCCGGAGCCTATGACTCTGTTTGACGGGAGGCCGGAATATTTCGCCGCTGTGTACGTGAGAATGTCGACAGGATTCGCCACAACAAGAAGAATGCCTTTGTACTTGCGACGGGCGATTTCGGGCATGATGGACTTGAAGATTGCGACGTTCTTGCGGACAAGGTCAAGCCGTGTCTCACCGGGCTTCTGGTTCGCTCCTGCAGTAACAACGATTATTGCCGCGTCCGTTATGTCGTCATAATTGCCGGCGTAAATCTTCATGGGACGTGCTAGGGGCATTCCGTGAGATATGTCGAGTGCCTCGCCTTCTGCCCTGCTGGTGTCAGCGTCAATCATCACCATCTCGGAGAACAGCCCGCTCATCATGAGGGCAAACGCGCTCGAACTCCCGACGAAGCCGCAGCCTATTACTGATACTTTACGCAAATTCACACTGCTCACTGTCTGTATTCACGCCTCCTGTCTTGGGAAATTCACGAGGCTTCCATCCTTGATGTAGTCTGTATAGGGATGCTCGGTATCGTAAATTGCGCCGTGATTGGGTATGACAATAGGAGTCCGCCAGTCCCCGTAAATGTGAGTGAGTACATCTTCATAGCGGGCCGGGGCAGGGAAACTCAGCATCTCAAACGGGAGATTCACAGTCCCATCGTAGAGGGAGCGGTCCCAGATTCTTTTTGCCTTCACCTTTTCGATGCCGCCCCAGTTCTCACTGTCGACATAGCAGAACACCAGCAGTGAAGTACGCTTGCTTTTGGGATTGGGACATGATTTTATGAACTCGTCAAACTTGGCCATAAGCGGGAAGTAGTCCGTCTTCCTCATGGTGAATATACGGTGAAGAAATGCTTTTATGGGACGCTTCAGAATGTTCTTTGCCGGGTAATAATTCGTCCAGTAAAGCGCGCTTATTGCTTCCTTGTGGAGTGCTGTTGCCCTGCGGATGAATTTGTCCGCTTCCGCTTCATCGTCAGGAATGTCATCAATTGGGAATATGTCAATGAATATGCCTTGAGAGTAGTCGAGCTTGACTCCTGCCTTCATCATCCTGACAGTGTCGGACTCTATCATTGCTGTTGACGCATTGTAGAGTTTCGCGAATACGATTCCCTTCCTTTTGTCGCCGCTGTACATTGTTCCCAGCCTGTAGGGAGGCCTGAACTCGTCAGCAGCTTTCAGGAAACGCTCATAATCTTGGCGCATCATGATTATATCAACGTCATCATCCCAAGGAATGAAGCCTTTGTGCCTGACCGCGCCGAGAAGAGTCCCGTAACCTATCTGCCACTTTAGGCCGTATTTCTCACACACCCGCGAGAACTCCGAAATCAAATCCAGCTGAACCGCCCATACCCGCTTCATTTCCGGCGAAACATAATATCCGCTTCTCTCTTCGCCCTCAAAGAAGCCTGAAGGTATATCCAGTTTGATATTCATGCCTGAAGCTCCTTGATGTACTCAAGGCACGTCCTTACGCCGAAAGCCGTTGCTCCTTTGGCGTAGACTCCTTTCTCCTTGTCGCGGAAGTCAACCCCGGCAATGTCCATATGCGCCCACGCTATCCCGTCAGCAACAAACTCCTTCAGGAACAACGCCGCATATATTGCCCCGCCGTAACGTTCGCCTGAGTTCACCAAGTCAGCAAAAGGCGACTTCATGGACTCGGCTATCTCGTCATCCTCAAGAGGCAAACGCCAGAAAGATTCGCCCGTCCGTGATGAGGCCTCAAGGATTTTCCCGACCAGCCCGTCATCGTTCGCGAAAAGCCCGGCGCGTGATTTCCCCAGCGCAACGACGCAAGCCCCCGTTAATGTGGCCATGTCGATAATGACATCCGGCTTCAGCTCACTGGCCACACTCAGAGCGTCCGCAAGAACAAGCCTTCCCTCAGCGTCAGTGTTGTCGATCTCGATGGTCTTTCCGTTGCGGGCAGTGATTATGTCGTCGGGACGGAACGCGCTCCCGGAGGGCATGTTCTCCGCGCAGGTCAGGAAGCCGTGAACCTCAGCATTGAGTCCGAGTTCGGCGACTCCCTTCATGATTCCGAGAACGTTGCAGGCACCTGTTTTGTCGCCCTTCATCGTCAGCATAAAGCTGCTGGGCTTGATGTCGAGTCCGCCGGAGTCGAACGTGATTCCCTTGCCGACTACTGCGACTTTCTTTGACGGTGTAACTTTGGGCTTGTAGGTCAGGTGAATGAGACGCGGGGGATTCTTTGAGCCTGAACCGACAGCAAGAATCGCGCCCATTCCTTCAGCCTTAAGCCGTGTCTCGTCCCACACCTCGCACGTCATGCCGTATTCGTCAGCAAGCTCACGGGCTTTCACCGCCATAGTTTCAGGCCAAACGGAACAGCCCGGCTCATTGGCGATTTCCCGCGAGAATATCTGAGCGTCAGCAAACTTCATCCCCGTCAAAGTGTCATCGTCAAAAACGTCCGAGAAAATTTCTGTGAGGGTGAAGGGTTCATAGTCGTTGCCTTTGGTCTTGTACTTGTCGAAAGTGTAGCCGCATAATCCTCCTGCCTCGCCTAGTGCAAAGCTGAGTCCGTCATATTCATTCAGGTGTGAGATTAGGACTTCTGCGACATGGCCGCGGTTTCTGCCGATTGAACGCAGGCCTTGAGTGAGTGAGTCGCGGATTGCGGAGAGGGTGCATTTCTCCTTTTTCCCCAAGCCAGCAAGGTAGAGGCATCCCTCAACCAACGGTACGCGGATGAGAGAGCCTTTCTTGCCTGTGAAGTCTTTGCGTGAGACGAGGGCTGAGAGAATCCCCGCTAGTTCCCCGTCAAAGGGTGGGAGATTCTGGCAGTCCTCTTCGCGCAGAAGGACTAATACGGAGTCTGCTGACTGGGTATTGTCCCGTGAGCTAATTCGCATTCACAGCAGCCCTCTTGACGAAGCCGGACTTGAGGCACTTGGTGCAGACACGGACTTTGAGGAGCTCGCCGTCGCCCGCGTCGATTCTGACGGTCTGAAGGTTGATGTTCCAGCGCCTGCGTGTGTGGCGGTTTGAGTGACTCACTGCGTTTCCTGCCACAGGGCCGCGCCCGCAGCACTCGCAAAATTTAGCCATGATGATAAATCCTCCGTTGTTTTGTGAGATATGGCGAGTATTATAGCATTTGGCCTGAGAAAAGTTGCGCAGGCACTGAGAGCTGAGGGGGGAAATTCCAGGCTTGTAGTTTCCGCGATGTTGGGCTAAAATCCCGGCATAATCCCAAAAAGAAAGGACTTGACATCATCAATGTTGGTCAGTAAAATCGGCTGTCGGCTGTCGGCTGTCGGCCTTGCTTTGTCTCTCACACAGTAACTGACTTTCCTCACAGATTCATTCCCAGCAACAACTTCTTCCACCCGTTCTTCTGCGGATCAATGGAGGCTTAGGGATGCTTGCGTTCGTGAAAAAGCATATGCCCGAAAGCATGAAGGACAAATTGCGTCCTGTTGTCCGCCGTGTAATGTCCCCGTTTGTCGCCGTTCATGACAGAGCCACGTTGAAGGCTACATTCAGGAAGGCGGTGCGCGGAAGGAAGCTGAGGACGAGCGTGTCAGACAACGGATATTATCCCCTCGTGTGCTACCTTGCCTCGAAGTACGACAGCATATTTGCCGACTTCAAACGCAACTATGTCTACAATCACATCCTCGAAGTCTCAGGCGAGCGGGAAGACTACGGCTGTCATTTCCTGAAGATGATTGACGGGACTCCCGGCTTTGAGCTTACGGCGGAAGACTGGCGCGACTTCCAGAAGAATGACTCATACGGCAGCCCAAGAGTTTACCCGTTCAGGATTTGCGGCGAGGATATTATGCTCTCAACGTCGACAATAAGGTACGTCAAAGTCCTGGGCGACGTTGTCTCAATGTTCGATGCCGGAGAGGTCAGGTCAGTCGCGGAAATAGGAGCTGGCTACGGAGGCCAGTGCAGAATAATGATGAGCAGGCACAGCGGGATGAGCATAGAACAGTATACCCTGATTGACCTCCCGGAAGTTGTGGGGCTTTGCGAGCGTTACCTGAGGAATTTTCCTGAGTGCCGGGAGAATATACGCTATGTTGACGGAGGGCACATGTACCTGCCTGATGAGAGCTATGATCTCGTGATGAGCAATTACGCCTTCAGCGAGCTCAACAGGGATGTGCAGGATATGTACCTCGAAAGAATCGTACGCAGGTCAAAGCGCGGCTATATGGTGTGGAATGACTGCTCGGAGAGGGAACTCAACGGCTACAGCGTCAGTGAGTTCATGAGCCTCATGCCCGGCTCGTCAAGAATCGAAATCGACTACCCCGGCACGTGCCTCATAGTCTGGGGAAGGAAGAACGGAGCATGACACAAAGGAAATCCCCCGGCCATTTGCTGACTGGGGATTCTTGATTGCGAGCGTTCATGCAGTTTAGCCGAAGAGAGAAAAGAAAAAGCCTTCTTTTGCGCCGTTCTTTCGGAGAAGTTGAGCAACTTTACTATGGTTATTGGATTTTGCGTACTTCAAAGCCGTCCAGCTGCCATTGTCCCTAGCGTTTACATCCGCATCGTTGATTATTGCTTCCTCAATCTTCACAACATCACCAGACTTGCAGAGTTCCACAAAATCGCTATCCCCCATTGGCGGACTTTTGGGCTTTGGCAGCTCCGCCGTCTCCATCTCAGCAAGGCACTCCAGAATCTCCCCCGCGTTGTCCTGAGTTACACCCGAACGCATAAGCCCCTCGATCCTGTACTTCATGGCCTCAGCACGATACGGGTCTTTCCTCAGAACAGGCCGCCAGACTTCTCCGAACCTCGCGAAAAATTTTTCCGCCTCATCATTATTCCCCGTCTCTTTAGCCGCTGAAGCCCTGTAGAACCAGTAAGGCGCATACATCGCAAAATCGCCCTCAAGATATTTCATCATCCTCTGACGCTTTGAGGGGTCTTGCTCATTCATGGCCGCCGAGAATTTCACAAGAGCGTTCTGCGTGAGCCTGTAACTGTCGGGGAGCTGGTACTGCCTCAGAAGACTCCATGATGACCCCAGCAGTTTGCGCTGAAGTTCATCATACTCATCAAGCTCCTCATGTTCCAGACTGAGCTGACCGTCATTGTTATTCTGCGCGAGAGTCCCGGCTTCCTTTTGCTGACTGAAGTATTCCGACGCTGACGACATGGCCAGTTTTCCGAGCCACTTCAAGGGATTCGTGCTGAAACTCTTTAACACATTCACCGTGATGATTTCCTTGATGCTCTTGTGCTTCTTTTCCGAGTCGGCTTTGTTTATCGTTGCCCTGATGTCATCCCTCAGCCTTCCTTTGTGGATTACGCGCACGATTTCCTGATACAGGCTCGTGAGCTCGGGGTCAGCGTTGATTTCCCCCATGCGAAGATTGTTGATGATGCTGTCATATTCGCGGTCAAGTACCAGCCTGTCTCCCGAAGAAGTTATGCGGTGGAGTGAGACAACGGCCATGTTCAAAGCTGACATAGTGAGCAAAGAATCATACTCTGGCATTCAACACGCCTCCTTGAAACCGGGATTTCTCAGAATGTTATCACAGGCGCAAAAAAATACCCCCCCGATCTCTCAGGAAGGTATCTCGTGATTTCACCTGTTACTCTAGGATTGCTCCCTTGTCCGCAGACGTTACCAGCTTCGCATACCGCGCAAGATACCCGGTCTTAATCTTCGGCTCATTGGGTGTCCAGTTCTTGCGGCGTTCGGCAAGTTCCGCGTCGGAAACTTTGAGGGTTATGCTGTAGTTGTTGATGTCGATCGCGATGATGTCCCCCTCGTGAACGAGTCCGATATTCCCGCCCGAAGCGGCTTCCGGTGAAACATGGCCGATGCTCGCGCCCCTCGTTGCGCCCGAAAATCTCCCGTCCGTAATCAGCGCGACGCTCGTGTCGAGTCCCATTCCGCAAATCGCGCTCGTTGGGTTCAACATCTCACGCATTCCAGGCCCGCCCTTGGGTCCCTCGTAGCGAATCACTACAACATCGCCGGGGTTAATCTTCCGGGCATATATCGCCTGTATTGCCTCGTCCTCAGAGTCAAACACTCTTGCCGGGCCCTCATGCTTCATCATCTCAGGAGCTACTGCTGACCGTTTCACAACGCAACCGTCAGGCGCAAGATTCCCGCGTAACACTGCAATTCCGCCGGTCTTGGAGTAAGGATTCTTCACCGGGCGGATTATCTCGGTGTCAAGAATCTCACAGCCCGCTATGTTCTCGGCTACTGTCTTCCCTGTCGCGGTAATGAGATCCGTCTTGATGAGTCCGTTCTTGGCCAGCTCATTCATCACTGCGTACACTCCGCCTGCCCTGTCTAAGTCCTCCATGAACGTATCACCCGCAGGAGCTAGGTGGCACAAGTTCGGGGTACGCTCGGAAATTTCGTTTGCGTGGGACAAGTCTATTGTTACGCCAGCCTCGTGGGCAATCGCGGGAAGGTGAAGCATCGTGTTGGTCGAACAGCCAAGAGCCATGTCCACAGCCTCAGCGTTGTTGAAGGCCTCAGCAGTCATGATGTCGCGCGGGCAGATGTTGCGTTCAACCAGCTCCATAATCTTCATGCCCGTCAACTTGGCGAGCCTGATTCTTGCTGACAGGGGAGCAGGGATTGTGCCGTTTCCGCGTAATGACATGCCGATTGCCTCAGTCAGACAGTTCATCGAGTTGGCCGTGTACATCCCTGAGCATGACCCGCAGGAAGGGCAGGCGTTCTCCGTGTAGTCATCGACTCCGGCTTCGTCCAGTTTCCCGGCATGATACGCACCGACAGCCTCGAACATGTGGGATAAGCAGGTTCTCCGGCCGTCCTTGAGGTGTCCCGCAAGCATTGGCCCGCCAGCGCAGAATATCGCCGGAATGTTCAGCCTCGCCGCCGCCATGAGGAGACCGGGTACGTTCTTGTCGCAATTCGGAATCATCACGAGGCCGTCAAACTGGTGCGCAATCGCCATGGCCTCAGTTGAGTCCGCGACCAGATCACGCGACACAAGCGAGTACTTCATCCCGACATGTCCCATCGCTATACCGTCGCACACAGCGATTGCAGGGAACACTAGGGGAGTCCCTCCTGCCGCGTAGATGCCTTCTTTTACGGCCTGTGTGAGCTTGTCCAAGTGCATATGACCGGGTACTACCTCGCTGAATGAGCTTACGACTCCGATTATGGGGCGCGAGATTTCCTCTTTCGTCAGTCCCAAAGCGTAGAGAAGGCTGACGTTGGGGGTACGTTCTACTCCGGCCTTGATGTTATCACTTCGACACTTCATCGAGGCTTGAACCGTCCTTCCACAGCATTTGTTCGCGAAGCTCCCTGCCGATTGTCTCCATTGGGTGGCGGGCTAACTGGTCGCGCTTGGAGTTGAAGAATGTGCGGCCGTTCTTGTTCTCGGCAATCCATCTCCCGGCAAATGTCCCGTCCTGGATGTCCTGGAGAACCTTGCGCATGTTGGCCTTGATTTCCTCGTGAGGAAGAACGCGGGGGCCTGACACGTATTCGCCGAACTCCGCTGTGTCTGAGATTGAGTAGTTCATGGCCGCAACTCCGCCCCTGTTCACAAGGTCAATGATGAGCTTCATTTCGTGGATGCACTCAAAGTATGCGTTGACGGGGTCATAGCCAGCCTCACACAGCACCTCAAATCCGCACTGCATAAGGTCAACGACTCCTCCGCAAAGAACAGTCTGCTCACCGAAAAGATCCGTCTCTGTCTCCTGCTGCATTGTGGTTTCAAGAATGCCTGCCCTTGCTCCGCCGATTCCCGCAATGTAGGCAAGAGCTGTGTCGAGGCATTTCCCGGAAGCGTCCTGCTCAACCGCAACGAGGCACGGGACTCCCTTCCCCGCTACGTACTGGCTTCTGACTGTGTGGCCGGGACCTTTGGGGGCAGCCATGAAGACATCGACTCCCTTGGGGGCTACTATCTGCTTGTACCTGATGTTGAAGCCGTGAGCGAATGCTATTGTCTTGCCCTCGGTGAGATAGGGGAGCATCTCGGACTTGTACATGTCGGCCTGCTTCTCGTCGTTGATCAGAATCATGATGATGTCCGCGGCCTTGGTTGCCTCGCTGACTGTCATAACCGTGAAGCCGTCCTTCTCTGCTACCGGCCATGACTTGCCGCCCTTGTAGAGTCCGACGATGACATCACACCCGGAATCCCGGAGGTTCATTGCGTGTGCGTGTCCCTGTGAGCCGTAACCTATGACAGCAATCTTGCGGCCTTTGAGCTTGTTGAGGTCGCAGTCCTTCTCGTAGTAAACGTGTGCCATGTGAAACTATTACTCCTTTGCGTGTGAAAATTTAGAGTATTGTAGCAGAAATTGTGTCAGGCTACAGCGATTAGGCTTACCCTGATACTCTCCCCCGCAGCCTCATCCAGAACATGACCCCAGACGATATTAACGTCCTCACTGCAATTCATCTCAATCACGAACGCCGCATCAGCCACTTCCGCAAGATATGTTTCCAGCCCGCTCACTACCTCAGCGAGAATGCTTTTTGCCCCGGAGACTCCCGGCGTGTTCCTCATGGCCTCAAGAGCCGCCGCCTTCACTCTGTCTTCGCCTGACGCTACCCCCTCGCCTACAGCGATAATTTCCGCACCGTCAAGAATCCCGGCTATGTCCTCAGCGTCAAGATTCACAAAGCCCCTCATGCCCACGAGATCCGAAGCCATGCGCCCGGCAGTCTCAGCGTCATGTTCCGAAGCCTCAAACGTGATTTTGCTTCCGTCAAGCTCAACAGTATGTTTCACAATTATCATTCCTTTCTTGGGAGTGCGCAATATTGTAGCAGGGAAAAATTTTTGCGGGGACGTTCATTCACATGGGAGGAACTTATGTTCGGGGATGAGGACGATTATAGCTGGCTGCTGTAAAATATTTACCGTCATCAAAATTCCCAAACAGGAGGAAAGATTTATCATGAAGAAAATTTTTGCCTTTGCGTTCGTGTTCGTGTTCGTTCTTGCGGGAATGTCATTCGCGGCCACAACTCCCGACTCAATCATAGCGGGTGCTGTCTCAATGCTCGATGAGATGTCAACAACAGATGATGTATCGGCTATGGCTGACACGGTGAAGACCTCCCACGCAATAGCAATCGTCCCGTCAATGGTCAAGGCAGGCTTCATTGTCGGCGGAGAATACGGCGAGGGACTCATTCTCAGGCACGAAAACGGAAAGTGGTACGGCCCCAGCTTCTACAACATAGGGGGCGGTTCGTTCGGACTCCAGATAGGTGCGCAAAGTGTGGCATTGCTTCTCGCGGTCATAAACGAGAGGGGAGTCGGTGCTTTCACCGGGAGCAAGACGAAACTCGGCGGGGATTTCGCGGTTGCTGCCGGGCCTGTGGGACGGAGAGCAGAAGCCGCTACTGACGCTCAGGCCAAAGCATCAATCTACAGCTACTCCATGACTAAGGGACTGTTTGCGGGTGTCTCGCTTGAAGGCTCTGTGATAAGCATAAGCGTGAAGCGCAACAATGAGTACTGGGGCGGCAAGGTGTCAGCAAAAGAAGCCCTGAACAAGCCCGCGGATGACAAGAGGATTGCCCCGCTTGTTGAGGCATTGAACGCGCTCATCAAGAAGGCAAAGTAACACACAGAATTTTTCCCCCCGGCCATGTTGCAGACCGGGGGGCTTTCCATAATATTACCCAAAACACTTTTCAGGCAGTCGACTTCCTGTCAATGAATTTTCCGCCCCTTCCCTTAATATTACGCTCATCAAAGGAGGCGTTGAAGATGATGGATATAGCGTTCTTGATGAGGTACTTTTCCGGGCTTATGAAGGTGGCCAACACGGTTGTGGGTTACGCCAACAAATGGGCGGCGAATATCGAGTCTGCACAGCTTGCCACTATAGTTGTACGTCATGCAATAGCGGCGGCAGTGGCGGGAATGGCGGGCGGTGTCCTTCCGGGAATTGCCGTGCTTGTCTCCAGCGTTATAGCTATAGGGGCAATATGGCACATGTACTATGCCGTAGGGAAGTACCTTCACCTGAAGTTCGGCAAGGACATACTCAAGGCGACGGCGGCGGCGATATTGTCCAACGTCATACATCAGATGTGGGGCGTTCTCGCTATAGAGTTTGCGGCAACGTTCATCCCGCTTCTGTCTATTCCTGCGACGGGGCTTATATTCTTCGCGATAACATATTTCTCAGGGATGACGTTCCTTCTTGTGCTTGAATATATCTTCAAGGCCGGAGGAGACCCTACGTCAATGTCGGCGGAGGAGCTTAAGCGCACCGCAGAGAGAGCGGCAGGCGGAATAGACTTCAGGGGCGAGTTTGAGCAGTCCAAGCAAGGCTTCAAGAGGATGCGCAGGGAAGGAAACCTTGAGGATCTCAGCAAGGGCGTTGACATTAACAGTGACTGACAGCCATAAAGGGGGGGCATTTCATGACAGACGCTGTGAGATGCCCCCGCAAAGATTTTATTTCCCCCCGAAGAAGCTCTGTATTATCGACTTGATTTCGCGGAGAGGAAGAGTCTTCAGCATATGACCCTGCGGCTTAAGTGCCTCGATTTTCGCGATGCTCTCTGTGTCAGTCTTGGCCGTCAGGAACATCACCGGGATTGCCGCCGTCTCAGGACTCGCCCTCAATGCCTCCAGAACCTGCGGGCCGTTCATCTCAGGCATCTCATAGTCCAGAAGAATCAGGTCAGGCTTTGCGCGGGCAAGAATCTTCAGCGCATTAGCCCCGGAATTTGCCGGAAGTACCTTGTAGCTCGTACTCAATCCCTCGCGAAGCGTCCTAATCATCACAGCGTCATCATCAACAAGAAGCAATGTCCGCTGAATTTCCCCCGCGTTCCCTGTGAGGGCTGAAAGTTTCGCTTTGACATCAGCAGCGTTGAAGGGCTTGGCGACACCCTCAGCACCTGTTATCCCGGCCTCGTCAATTTCAGCCTGAGTCCCAAGAAGGAACACTTTTGCCGACGTAAGATTCTTCACCCTGTCAGCACTCTCAAGCCCCGCAAGATTCACGAGCACGATTGCCGGGACATGCTTCACATCATCGCCGGAACGTACCTGCATAATCTCGAACGTGTCGCCCAGTGCTTTCACCAGCATATCAGCTCCCATTGACGGCCGGTCGCTTACGTACAATATTTTTTCCTTCACCGTGTTTATTCCTCCTTTATATATCCTTCAAGGCTTCCTCAAGACCGCCCCAGTCAGCCGCGTCTGCACATGTTGCAATCTTGTTGAAGCGTTCGGATTCGTTATCGGGTATCTTGTAGCCCCTCAGCATGTCCATCACCCCGTCAATAGAGTCGCTGTCAAACATGGCCGTGAACTCCTTGATTGCCGCGTATGCCTCGTGAAGTCCCTCCGCTGAAATCTCCTCTTTGTCTCCCTCGTCCGCGTAAAGGGGGGCTAGTTTCGTCTGGCAGGCCTTGTAGTTTGCGAGCAGGTCGGGCGTGAAGTCAGCGATGCTTGCGGTGTCGTTGTTGTTCCCGCACTCCTCAAGGTAGGCAGCTTGCTTTGACAGCTCCATTGCGCCGATGAGACGCGCCGAACTCTTCAGGACATGTACCTTTATGGTGTAGTTCTTGATGTCGTCCCCGCGCCAGAATGACTCGATGTCCCGGAGATTGTTGTTGATTGAGTTCCAGAACTGCTGGAGAGTCTTTGTGAGTATGGCTTCTGTTGCGCAGTTCTTGATTGCCTCCTGGTAGCTCAGTCCCTCAGTGTGCGAGTAAAATTCCTCAAGGGCTGAACGTTCGTGCTGTTCGTCCTGGAGCTGGTCTGACTCTTCCTGCAGCACTATTTTTTCCGGCGGCAGATACTTTATCAGCGCGGCTTCAAGGCTCGACCCCTCGACAGGCTTCGACAGGTAATCAGTGAAACCTTCGGCCAGGTATTTATTCCTCGCACCGCTCACAGCGTCAGCAGTAAGACAGATTATCGGCGTGTCATGGTTCATCCCGTTCTCCTGCTCACGTATAGCCCTCATAGTCTGCGTGCCGTCCATGATAGGCATTCTCTGATCCATCAAAATCAGGTCAAACTTCTTTTCCCGCGTCAACGCCAGAGCCTCGCGCCCTCCTGAAGCCGTGTCAAGCTGGATTTCCGTCTTGCTGAGGAGTCCTTCTATGACGGTAAGGTTCATGTCAGTATCGTCAACAACAAGAAGGTGTGCCTCCGATGCCTTGAAAGACTCCTGATACGCCCTCATTGTGTGAACATAGCGGTCAAATTTGTCATGGAAGTTCCCTATAGGCTCCTCGGAGATTATGCGCTGCGGAAGGTAGATGATGAACGTTGAGCCTTTGCCGTACTCGCTTTCAACCTCAATGCGCCCGTTCATGAGCTGGAGCAGGTTGTGTGTGATGGACAGTCCCAGCCCTGTGCCTTCTACCGTGTTGTTCTGGACAAGGTCAATGCGCTCAAATTTCTTGAAGAGCTTGGGCAAATCTTCCTCCTTGATGCCGATTCCAGTATCCGAAATCCTGAACACAAGGTTGATGGTTTCTATACCGTCCTCGCTGTAGCTCTTTCCGCCTGATACAGCAAGACTGACGCTGCCTTCATGGGTATATTTCACGGCGTTGTTCAGAACGTTCGTGACAACCTGCCTCACTCTCACTTCGTCGCCGTAAAGGACATCCGGCAATTCCTCATCAACCTTCACGGTGAACGCAAGATCTTTTTGCCTTGCCTTGAAGACTATCATGTTGGTTACGTCATTGAGGACTGAACTTAGCTTGTAGTCGGACTCTGCTATCTCCATTTTCCCGGCTTCAATCTTGCTGAAGTCCAGGATGTCATTGATGATTGAGAGAAGATTTTTCCCTGCGCTCTCGACGTTGCGGGCATATGTGGTGATGCGGTCGCTTGTGCTTTCGCGTATGATCATCTCGTTCATGCCTAACACTGCGTTGATGGGAGTCCTGATTTCGTGGGACATGTTGGCGAGGAACTCACTTTTCGCGGAATTTGCCCGGCGTGCCTGCTGCATTGCCGCGTTGGCTAGGTCGAGTGCTTCCTCCAGCTGCTCGGAGCGTTCCTGCTGTTCCTTGTGGAGGCGGGTTGTGTCAGATACTAGGATGATGTAGAAGCCCGGGTTGACCGCGTAGAAGTTGAACTGCTTGTAGAATATCTTGCTGTCGATGTCGCACACAATGTTGACCTCATAGAGGGAGTTTTTCTGTGTCCCGAAAGCAATCGAGTCAGGCGCGAGTGAATGAGCCATTTCCCGGATCTGGTCATCAGTCCCATGAAGTATCGGCACAATCTCATCATGTATGTAAGCGTTGAAGGTGTCGTGCATGTTTCTGGGGAGGATGCTTCCTTCGGGGAGCTGGTCGCTGACTGTGATGTGATAGCGTCCGATTGCCATGTAGGCTATCATCTCGAACTGGCGGGCAAGAATCTTGTCGACGATTGTCTGGTAGACTTTGGAGTTGTTGCACTCGCGCTCTGTGATGAAGGCTACAACATGGCCGTTGAGGGGGTTTCTTGTCATCATGGCCGAAAACTCAACGTAGCAGATATTCCCGTTCTCGCGGCGTGAAAGCAGAACCTGCCTTATGCCTATTTTGCCCTTGATGTAGGCATCGAGGAGCGAGTCTGCGTTGAAGGTCTCCATGAGTTTTTTGCGTTCCATGAAATTGATGTAGTGCTTTGCCCTTGCCCTGAGCATCTCGGAAAATTTTTCCTGGTCATTGTCTGTGCTGAAAAGGTCCTTGCCCCTGACTTCCTCCAGTGTGTCAAGCGTTATGTCCGCCCTGAACATACCCAGCGTGAATTTGTCCTGATGGTAGAAGTTCTGCCCGATCGCGTCATAGCTCGTGCGGATTTTCTCCTCATAGTTCTTTGACAGCGTTATATCAGAAAACGTGATGTAAATGTAATTTTCCCCTGCCACAGTGATGAAAGCGAAGTACGCGCCGCACCATATGATGTTGTTCTTCGAGGTGATTTTGCGTATCTGTATGCTGTGGGATTTGTCTGGGGCTTCGTGGTGTTCGAGCATGTGCCGGACAAGAGGCCTGTCTTCCGGGTAAATGATCTCGGTGAAGTCTCCCTTTCCGTTGAAGCGTGCAAGACCCTCCTGCGTGTCCTCCATCATAGCGGCGTATTCAGGTGATATGTAGACAGCCTCATACCTTCCGTCATCGAGGACATGTATAAGCAGCGCGCTGTTGCCTAACTGTGCGATTGTGTCGACAAAATTTTTCTGTTCATCCTGCCGGGAATGGCACATAAAGTTCTTGACTCCTTGTTATTATTTTGCGAGATATGATTACATTATATTACGGACGCAACAAAAAACGGACACCCTTACACTCTCAGGGCATCCGTGAAAATTTCGTTTGGTGCGTGAAATTCCGGCGCGTGTTACAGGGTCCGCCCGAAAAATTCCGTGAGCTTCTTCACTTCCTGCTCCACATACTCAGGGACATAGTACGTCTGAATGTGGAACGCCCCCGGTATCAGGAACAGTTCCTTGTCGGCAGTACCCGTTGCTTTCTCGATTGCATCCTCAGTGAGATACAGAGAGTCGGCAACGCTTCCCGCAATCATGAGGAGGGGTACGGAAATCAGCTTGAGGTTGTCCGTAGCGTCCCACGTCATAAGCTCGCTGAGGCTTGAGCGCGTGTACTCGAATGTTGAGTTGGGATGCCTGTGAGTCCTGCCGTAATACTTCATGCCCTCGCGGTAAAGGTCGTTGGCGATTGCTTCGATTGCCTCGTCTGTGAGTGCGTCAAAGTCAACCGTCCCTGATGAAGGCTCCTGACCGTCAGCAACAACAGAAGCCCTTGCGTCCGAAGCCTGCTTGAGTCTCTCCTGAATGTCGCGGATCTGGCTGCTCATGTAGCCCTCACGCCTGACTCTTCCGGTGTTGAACATGCTGATTGTTGCGACGGATTTTGCGCGCTTCTCGGATTTCGCCGCGTTGAGCGTGTAGCCGCCTCCCCCGCAGATTCCGAGCATCCCAATTCTGTCCTTGTCGACTCCGGGATAAATCGTGAGAAGGTCGACCATGCCGTGAACGTCCTCCGTCCTGAAATATGGGATGTCAGTATGGCGTGGGAGTCCTCCGCTTGCGCCCTGAAACGCCGCATCAGCCGCAACCGTAATGTACCCTGCCTCGGCTAGTTTCTGCGCGAAGAGTCCGGCGACCTGCTCCTTCACGCCTCCGTTGGGATGGGCGACCGTTATAGCCGGGTATTTCTTGGCGGGGTCATAGCCTGCCGGGGTGTAGACATTGGCGGCAATGGTTATCCCGTTCAGCTCGTAGGTGATTGGGTGAATGCTGACCTTGCCGGGGACGTTCTCGGTGATTGCGTCGGCGTAAACGAGTCCCCAAGGGTTGGCGTTGTGTGTCGACGGTGAACGCTCACTGAACGAGCGCACGGGCATGATGTCCGCGAAGGCTGTTCCGCAAGAGAGCATGACGAGCGCGGCCATGATGAATGTTACTGAGTACCTCATGAGAATGATTCCTCCTGTTGAAATGTGATGAGGGGAATCTATTTTGCGGTTGCCGGTGTCAGTCAAGCTCGCACGAACACGGAATGAGATTGCTGACGTACTGGATTTCCCCTGAGAGTACCCCGTCATAGAATCCCTGCTTGCCGTCAATGTAGCGTACTGCCTCCATCAGTTCCTCGATTTGGGCTGTGAGTCTGTCTCTTGTGCGTGAGAGTATCTCCTTGCGTTCGGGAATGCTCGTCTCACCCTGAAGGCACAAGGCCATGTACTCCCGGATGTCTGCGAGGCTCATTCCGCATTTCCTGAGCTGACGGAGGCTCTTAATCCACGCAATGTCGCTGTCGTCAAAGATACGGCGGTTGAGGCTGTCGCGTTTGACGTTTGGGACGAGTCCGGCGTTGCAGTAGAACTTGAGTCCCTGATATGTCATTCCTGTTTCACGGCAGGCCTGAAGCATCGTGTAAATCATAATGTCTTGCCTCCAATGTTGAGCGTTAATTGCTATCGGCTATTATAATTTCCTCATCCACACTTAAAGCTAGGAGTGATGAACGGTGATTAGCATTCGTGATGCTTCACCTGATGACGCGGGGAAGCTGCTTGAGATTTACGCCCCCTATGTCCTGAACACGGCGGTAACGTTCGAATATGACGTGCCATCGGTCTCAGAGTTTGCTGACAGAATCGCACGTACCCTCACGAGATACCCCTACATTCTCGCGCATGACGGCGGGGAAATTCTCGGCTATGCGTACGGAGGGGCGTTTGTCGGGCGGAAGGCCTATGAGCATTCTGCGGAAGTCTCGATCTATGTCGCTGAGGATTCTCGGCGCAAGGGCATCGGGCGGTTGCTGTACACTGAGCTTGAAGGGAGGCTGAAGGCGGCGGGGATCTGAATCTCTATGCGTGCATCGCGTACCCTGAGACTGAGGACGAGTATTTGACGCGCAACAGTGTCGGGTTTCACGGGCATATGGGGTTCACTCTTGCGGGGCATTTCCACGAATGCGGGTACAAGTTCGGACGCTGGTATTCTATGGTGTGGATGGAAAAAATTATCGGGGTTCACAAATAGGAGGAGATTGCAATGAGAAAAGTTTTAATCGCGTTCGTAATATTGTCGTTCACGGTTCCGGCGTTCGGGCTGAATATCCGCGAGCAGGGAGTCTTCTCGGCGGGCGGAACAGTAACCGAACCATTGCCCGGTGAGTTCAACATGTCAGAAAACTGGCTGGATTTTTCCCGCGCAGGAAACACAGCACACGTTGACCACGCAAACGTTTTCTACCAGATTCCCGACGGTGAGAACAAGACTCCCATCGTCTACCTTCACGGTTACGGACAAACACGGACGGGCTGGCAGTCCACACCAGACAGGCGAGAAGGATGGAGCGATATTTTCCTGAGAGAGGGACGGGCGGCATTCCTTGTTGACCAGCCGAGGCGGGGAGCAGCAGGTTCAACCGTCAAAATCGTGAACAACGAACAAGACACGCGGGCAAATGGTACAGAGTTCAACCCCGGAGATCAGGCATGGTACACGCACTTCAGGATAGGGCGCGGGACTCCCAACCGCTACGAGGGCAGCCAGTTCCCTGCCGGCGAAGAAGCGTTGGATCAATTCCTTCGTCAGATGGCACCGAACACAGGAAATTATGATGTCGTAATTTTCGGCGAGGCATTGAGCGCGGTGCTGTCTGAGGCTCACAGGATGACGGGCAGGAAGGCTGTCTACATGACTCACTCGCAGGGAGGGCGTGTAGGCTGGCAGACTGACACGGAGAACATGGCCGCTATTGTTGCGATTGAGCCGGGATTTGCTCCTGAAGTTGGAAGTGAGACGTACAAGAAATTTGTTGCGGCAAAAATCCCGATGGTGTTCTACTTCGGCGACTACATAGAGAACGGCCCGGATGACATCAAGAGTACTGCATTCTGGAAGAGCGTGTTAGATCAGTGCCGGGATTTCGCGAGGCACTACAACGAGGACGGAGGAGACGCTACAGTCGTGTATCTTCCTGACGAGGGCATAAAGGGCAACAGTCATTTCATGTTCCAGGAACTCAACAACAAAGAGATAGCCGCTCACATAGAGAGATGGCTTGAGTCAAAGGGGTTGTAACTCAATGGACGAAGCATCAACCCTCAATGAATGGGTAACATTTGGTGATCATCTTTACCGCAAGAAAGGAGATGATCCTTCAATCGTGTTCACAAGTGCTTCAGGTGAGAAGCGGACTATAGTGGATTACGATGGGAATATCATCATGATTTGGCAGGTACAGCCTGACGGAATGTACTGGAGAGATGAAGACGGCTACGGTATGACCCCTGATGAGGAAATTCGTTTGTATTCATTCATCGACAAGAATGGGCGTTTCACTGCTCCGTTCAAGATTTATAATATCGGTACAAAACAATTTTATGTTTGGAGGAAATAGTAAATGCGTAAAATTTTTGCAGTAACACTTGTCGTATTGGCACTTGCAGGCTCGGCATTCGCTGAGATTCTCGCAGGGCCGGGAATAGCTGTCGTTGACACAGAGGCCGGAAAGTTGCAGGGCTACGTCCGTGATGGAATATTCACGTACCACGGAGTCCCCTACGCTCAGGCCGAACGCTTCATGCCCCCGACGAAAGTTCCGGCATGGGACGGGATCCGTCTCGCGCTGACTTACGGAACAATGTCCCCGCAGGACACCTCACGCGAGGGCGATATATTCCCGCCGCACTACTTCTGGCCTCACTGGGAACCCAGAATCCTCGCACAGAGCTACAACTGCCAGAACCTCAACATCTGGACCCCCGCACTCGATGACGCGAAACGCCCCGTAATGGTCTGGTTACACGGAGGCGGGCACATGATGGGCGCGGCAACTGTCGAGGA
>JAFSKV010000011.1 GCA_017448795.1 Synergistaceae bacterium
ATACCCGATACCCGATACCCGATACCCGATTTTAGCGGCTAAAATCAAAGCTGTCTACCCCTTTTTTCGTGAATTTTTCCTGACTGGATGCGCGTATTGTACCACACATTGAGCAAACGCCAACACGGAATCAGCCACAAGTAACACGCATACCCCACCGCCCCCAAGTCAGCCCCAAGCATCGACAGCGGCACAGAACACGCAATGCACCACGGGACAATTGGAGCTGTAATCACAGGACCGTCCGCTAGATTCACAGCGAAGCCCTCATCCGTTATCCCCGCGCCTGAGTACGGCCGGCGGAACAGCTGTGCCGTCATTATCACGCCCACAGTCTGGTTGCAGAAGACCGCATCCATCAGTGTGCCGGTAACAAGAAGCACAGGATACGCCCCGAAACGCTCCATCATGGCCGAAAGTTTCCCCTGAAGTCCGCCAAGCATTCCTGTTCCGTCAAAGATACCTGAGAAGGTCCCGGAAATTACGAGGACTAGGCACATCGACACCATCGAGGCAAGCCCGCCGCCGTTGAAGAGCGAACGTATTCCCCCGTCATAGTGAAGCCCGAAAAACGCCGCCCCCACCGCATCCGCAACACTGTAGCCCTGAAGCCGCACGCTTATCACGAACGCCGCAAGTATGCTCGCCAAGAACGCCGAGAATATCCTCACGCGGAAGAACGGAAGTGCCAGCATTATCACGGCAGGAAGAAGCGCAACCCAGCTCAGGCTGAAGGCCCGCGGCAACTCTTCCAGCATCTCAGGGCTGAAACTGGCAAGCGGATTCCTCACCGACAGTATCAGGTAGAACACCAGCGAGATTATGAGGGGTATTAACTGGGACTTCATGAAGGCTTTGACGTTCGCGTAAATCTCCGTGCGTGTGAGGGCTGTTACGAGGTGAAGGCATGACGACGACGGCGACCCCCTGTCCCCGAAATGAATCCCGGACATCACCGCCCCCGCCGTGATTATTGGGTCAACCCCTCCGCCCCTCGCAATTGTCATCAGCGCAACCCCAAGAGTCCCGGCTGTCCCGAATGACGTACCAAGAGCATACGACAGCACACAGGGCAGCACGAACGCCGCTAGCACGAACATTGAGGGTGTTACAGCCTCCAGCCCAAGCGCGACAAGAGCCGCGAACGTCCCGGCTGAACGCCAAAGCCCCGTCATCACTCCTATAGTCAGCAGGACACGCACGACAATCAATGAGGATTTCGCCCCGGCAAGCGACATTCCCAGAAGCTCCGGGACTCTGAAGCCGCTTTTGCGCCCGGCCATGAAGAACAGCACGAACCCCGCCGACATTGACAGCCACATCGGGAGGCCGTAATACAGCGTGAGGATGACTGACACAATGAACAGCGTGAAGGCCGCCGGGAGAGTCATCACTTCATCTCCAGAGAGTCGAGAATCCTTCCGAGTGTCTCGGCGTTGTTGACGAGGCCGGTCCCAATTATCAGCATGAAGAAATCTGAGTCTCCCGTGATTGTCGCCTGGCTGATTCCGTTGTTGAACTCGAAGCTGTAATTCCCATCATCATCACTCACTGGGGGCGTTCCGTTAAGCTCATTCGAGAACGAGGCCGCAAGCTCCCCAATGTCCCGGCTTTCAGGGCTGCCGATCGTAATTGAGAGCGAACCCGATTTGTCGTCAGCAGTAACAGTAACAACAGCCCCGTCCTCTTCAGCCGTCCAGCCGTAAGGGACATCAAGCGAGAAGTGGCGGAACTCCTCAATGTCAGCACAAGCACACCCGGCAATCATCACCATCATCACGCAGAGTATAAGCCGCCTCATTTCTTGCCTCCGTGAATGTCAGCCAGGTTGAGACGGAGGGCGTTTGTTACCACGCAGAAGCTCGACAGGCTCATTGCCGCCGCCCCGAACATGGGATCGAGTTTCATCCCCCACAGTCCCGCCGCAAGAGGAATGCCCACAACGTTGTAGACGAATGCCCAGAAGAGATTCTGCCGGATGTTTCGGAGGGTGGCACGGCTGAGTCTCACTGCTGATGCCGCGTCCTTGAGGCTGCTCTTCATCAGCACCACGTCCGCCGCGTCAATGGCCACGTCAGTCCCCGCTCCTATGGCAATCCCGATGTCAGCGCGTGTGAGGGCCGGAGCGTCATTGATCCCGTCGCCGACCATAGCAACCTTGCCTTTAGCCTGAAGATCACGTATCACGGACTCTTTGCCGTCAGGGAGGACTCCCGCTATCACCTCGTCGACCCCAGCGTCATGGCCGATAGCCTTTGCTGTGCGCTCGTTGTCGCCCGTCAGCATCACGACCCGTATACCCAAGTCCTGAAGCTCCTTCACGGCTTCCCTGCTGTCAGGCTTTATAGTGTCAGCAACCGCTATAATCCCCACAAGCTCATCATCCTTCACGAACATCAAGGGAGTCTTGCCTGCCTCCGCGAACTTCTCTGACTCATGCATGAACTTTTCGCTGACTGAATATTTCCCGCCGATGAACTTCACGCTTCCCCCCGTGAGGATTGAGCCGTCATTGAGGGATGCTGTGAGGCCGTTGCCCGGAAGTGCCTGGAAGTCCGCAACGTCCTGGGCGTGGATGCCCTTCTCCTTAGCGTAAGCAACGACCGCCCGCGCCAAAGGATGCTCGCTCTTGGCCTCAAGGGAATACGCAAACTTCACCAGCTCTTCCTCCAAGTAGTCGCCTGACGTGAATATGTCGGTTACTTTTGGTTCACCGCTGGTTATTGTCCCGGTCTTGTCGAGGGCTGCCACTGTGATTTTCCCGGTCTCTTCGAGTGATGCCGCAGTCTTGAAGAGTATACCGTTCTTTGCGCCGACACCGTTACCGACCATGACCGCAACAGGTGTAGCCAGCCCCAGCGCGCAAGGGCAGGAAATGACGAGGACAGCTATACCGTAAGACAGAGCGTCGCCGAAAGATTTTCCCGCAAGAAGCCACCCCGCAACAACCAGCACCGCAATCACAATCACGGAAGGCACGAAGATTCCGCATACCTTGTCGGCGATTTTCGCTACTGGTGCTTTCGTGGCCGCCGCGTCGCTGACCATGCGTATAATCTGGGATAATGTTGTGTCATTCCCGACTCTCGTGGCCTCGCACTTGAGGAAGCCCGACTGGTTCACCGTTCCAGCCGAGACTGGGTCGCCGGGTGCTTTGTCGGCAGGGATACTTTCACCCGTCAATGCTGACTCGTTGACCGCGCTTGTGCCGTCGAGTATCACGCCGTCAACAGGAATATTCTCGCCTGGCTTGACCACGAACACCATACCCCGCGTAACCTGCTCGACCGGGATAACGTGGTGCTTTCCGCCGTGAAGGATTGTCGCTGTCTTGGGGGCAAGTTTCATGAGTCCCCGCAATGCGTCAGTCGTCCTTCCTTTGGACTTGGCTTCTAGCATTTTGCCGACAGTAATAAGAGTGAGAATCATTCCTGCTGACTCAAAGTAGAAATCGTGAACTGTGAACGCCCCGCCCCGTGTCATGGTGAAGAGGACGTAGACGCTCCACGCAAACGAGGCTGACGAGCCCATAGCAACGAGGGTGTCCATGTTAGGCCCGGCGTGAAGGAGAGAGCTGAAGCCTGAGACAAAAAATTTCTGGTTGATGACCATGATTATCCCGGCAAGAATCATCTGCGCGAGTCCCTGCGCTACGTGGTTGTTGACGAAGAACTCAGGCAACGGGAGTCCTATCATGTGTCCCATCGAGAAGTACATCAGGGCGGCGAGGAATACCAGCGAGAATATAAGCCTGCGTTTCAGGGCGGGTGTATCGTGGTCGGCTAGAGCGTCTTCTTCTTGGGCGTGTGAGACTTGGGAGGGTTGCTCCGGGGTTTTGAGGGATGCTCCGTAGCCTGCTTTGACGACGGCGGCAATGACTGAGCCGGGTGTGGCTGTGCCGTCAACGCTCATTGAGTTTGTGAGGAGGCTGACGGCGCATGAGGTTACGCCGGGGAGTTTCTTTACGGCGCGTTCGACTCTTGCGGAACATGCCGCGCAGCTCATACCTGTAACGTTGTATTGTTCTGACATGGAATATTCACGGCCTTTTCTTGTGTGATGGGAGCATTATATTACGGCTGAACGTTAACCCCCAATATTTCACGCAGAATGTTATCCGTGAAGATTCTTGCGCCCTTCCTGTTGAGATGGTCGTTGTCGAAGAACAAGCTGTAATCATTGCTGTAGCGTTCATCTGAGGAATAATCGTAGTACTTCACGCCTGTTTTCTTCACGGGCTCGCCGATGACAGAATAGAAGTCCGCGTAAAATTCCGGGTCATTCTGTCTGACGGCCTCGTTGTACTCGCTGAGGTATGGTGTTGTTATAAGGATGGGAGTCGCTCCGAGCTGCCGGCAGGTTTCTATCATCAGGAAGCAATAGATTTTGCAGGAACATAACCAGATTGTCAGACACAAGGGCAGGCAGATAATTCACTAAGAAATCTGTTTTTATGTCGTAATGCTCGATTAATTCCGGGGGCAGGAAGGTGTAATAGCGTCTGTTTTTTGAGGGGAAATCAGCTTCCTCCGCTTCAGGAATGCCGAAGAATGAGAAATGAGATATTACAATGAAAACGGAAGCTCCTTTACGAATTTTGCCGCGGTAATTCATGAGTATCTTGCTGTCATAAAGCAGAGACTGAGAGCCAAGCCCGAAATTGAAGCACACGTAACTTCTCTGCCCGTTGCAGTGCCTTGTTCCTGAGAGCGTGAAATTCTCCCGGCCAGTCATGTACAGCCAGCGCTGACAGCATTATTGCGGCTGACGCGAAGGCTTCCTTGCTCACGTGGATATTCTTGAAGCCCTGCCGCAAGTAGCCGATGAGCCCGGTTATCCCGCTGAATATGTGGGAGTATATGTACCACGCATCACTGAGACTGTCAGCCCTGAACAGCACCCAAGCCCCCATCACGAATACAAACGTCCCCAGAGTCCTCGCCGCCCGCGCAAATCCCTTCGGCTGATACCCCTTCGGCACAAGAGCATTCTCCACAACCTGAGCGACCCCGTGGACCGCCCCCCAAGCGAGGAACGTCCAGTTCGCCCCGTGCCACAATCCCGACACAACGAACGTAACCAGCAAGTTCACACAGTGCCTGACGCGCCCGCAACGGTTGCCACCAAGAGGAATGTACACGTAATCCCTGAACCACGTGGACAGCGAGATATGCCGCCACCCCCAAAATTCCCGGACACTCGCCGCAAAATATGGACTCCTGAAATCAGGGTTGCCTTAAGTGGAAGAAGGCTGCGCGTCCGCTCAATCGACCCTGCCACAAGCTGGGGGAAGAACGATATGAACGCCGCGTATACCCCGAAATTCCGCTCGGCTTTCACGTCGCCCCTGTACACGTCAATCACGTATGCCAACGTCTGAAACGTGTAGAATGAAATTCCCACTGGCAGAAGGAGCGTTAATGTTGACGGGTGAAGGTGAAGCACAAACATGTTCAGGAAGTCCACGACTGCCCCCGTGAAGAAGTTGAAGTACTTGAAGACGAACAGGACTCCCAAGCACGAAGCGAGCGTTACAGTAAGGATGAATTTCCGGGCGGGCTTGCTGTGGTAGCGTTCGAGGAGGAGGGCGGCCATGTAGGAGATTATCGTGGTGAACAGAATCAGGACGACATACTTCACGTTCCAGCTCATGTAGAACCAGTAGCTTGCGATGAGGATGAGTAACCAGCGGAATCGTTGAGGGACTGACCAGTAGAGACCGAACACTGCCGGGAGGAACACCGCGAACTGCCACGAGTTAAACAGCATTGCAGGCTTCCTCTTTGTGTGTGATTGTTGGGGGGATTAGGGTATAGTTATGGATGAGGCACGAGGCACGTTATACTGATTTTCGCGCAATTGTGTCAATACTCCCTTCGGCGTAAAATTGTCGTCATTATATCACCCCTATATGGAGGATTCACGATGAAACGTTTTCTTGCAACACTATCACTGTTACTGTTGCTGACTGTCCCGGCATTTTCCCTGAGCGACTCTGAGTATCTCAGGATGCGCAAGAGCAACGCAGATTTTGCCCGCGCCGACAAGAGGCTCAATCAAGTTTGGGCGGGACTCAAGAAATCATTGCCCAAGAAAGTTTTTGCCCAGCTCGACAAGCTCCAGCGTGAATGGGTAGCTTCAGGACGTGATGACGAGGCCGCCGCATTGATGTCTGACGGGTATTCGCGAATGGAGGCTTACACGATGGCCACGAATGACCGAGCCGACTCCCTCCCCAAAATCGCCGAGTCCCTCAGACCGTCAGCAAGAGCAAAAACGCCCCAGCCCCCTGCCGAACGCCCCAAGCCCGCAAGAATCCCTGCGCAAGACCCCGCCCCTAAGCCTGAGCCAGAGCCGGAAGCCCCCGCAATTTTCCGGGCATCTGACATTGAGGGCGAGTACCAGAATGATTCGGGCTTCGTGTCGGTGAGGATTGTCGACATCAACACGGACGAAGTGCAGGTTACGTTCAGCCGCTTCAAGGACGGGACTCACTGGACGGCTAAAGGATGGCTTGACGGCAATACGCTTGAGCTGTCTGACGCAAATTACAGCGAGTGCCAGGCTACATTGACGTTTTCGGCTGGAACGGTGAAGGTAGACATTACTGACACGGACGACTGGAACGAGGCCATCGCGCCGGATTTCGTGGTCGAGGGGACGTACAGGAAGCTCGCGAATTAGTGTGAGGATTCCCCCGGTTGGACATGGCCGGGGGATTTTTGTGGGTCAGCGGAAGTCGTAAAACTTTTTCGCCTCAGGTGAAGCCGAGGGATCAGCCGCCCGCCCCGGCACAGTCGCGTAATACATCACAATCACAGCGTCAGGCCTCACAGTCTCAACAAAATTCCTCACGCTCCCGGTGAAATGCCGCAAGTCTGTCAGCCAAAGCTCCCTCACCCCAAGCACGACAAACGGGACGACACAGTTCGACATTGACTCGTGGATGATGAGAATCTTCTTGCTGTTGGCTGAGTCATTGTTGACGATGCGAATCAGCGGCTGGTCTGCGTAAATATACGCCCCGTAAGGGTTCTTGCCGTAATAGTCCTTTGTTGAGACCGCGACCATGTCATACGTTACCCTGAAATCCCCCGACACATCAAGCCCAATGCTCGGAATCTCAAAGCGGAGTCTCGTCGCGAATTTGGGGTAAATCATCGTGAAGTCGTCAGGCGTTGTTCGTGCAAGAGTAACCTTCTTTCCCTGCGACCCAAGAAACCAATCGTGATAGACTTCGTACCTGAAATTCTCCGGCCTCAATATTTCCGGCTCAGTCTCAAATCCTAAGTCATCCCGCAGAATCTCAAGCACCTTCCCCGCCGCCCACAATCCCGTCTCAGGCTTCCAGTGATGATCCGTCCTGAAGAACGACGCATGATGACCCATTCCCGCCGCGTGAAGCGCCTCCCTCAAGTCATAATATTTCACGCCCGACTCCCTCAGCATGGCAAGGAATCTGTCCGCGTTCTGGTTGGCGAAGTCGAGAACTCCTGAGATGTCCCGGTCCTCTGAGGCGCAAATTTTCGTTGGGATGTTGACGTAGAGGAATGACGCTCCTTTTCCCTCGCAGAAGTCAGCAAACTCTTTCACGCTCTCTGCGTCAGGCGCAACATTAAGGCTCATCGTGTAGGCAGTCAAATAGCCGTCCTTGAGTTTCACAACCGCGTTGTAGTCCGAAGCTGATACCATGTTCCAGCACATGAGGCTTTCATACATCCTTTCAACCTCAACTATCTTGTTGTAGCCGACTATGCTTGCCGACGTGTAGTCTTCGATTCTGCTCTTCACGTAATCCATCACCGACTTCATCACTGAATGCTCCGTGTGTGTCCTTCCGTCAGCGAACGGGTAAAGCTCCTCCCAGTCCACAGTGTCAACCTTGAAGCGTAAGTCGTCATCCTTCACTTTCTCATTGAGACGAAAGCCCACGCTCATCACGCAGAGGCTCATCATTCCAGCAATCACAATCACGAACATTCCCGCCGTGAATCTCTCAGGCTTCATTCTCACTCATCCCCCTAAAAGTTGAAGTATATGAACGGGTTGTAGCTCGCGCTGATTGCTTCCAAGACCGACAGCACAAGCACCATGCACAGCCACGCCGACTCAATCCACGCATGACGGTGAAGAAGCCTTCCTGCCGCCGGGAAAATCCCAATCACCGCAAGAGTCATCACAAGCCACGTCCCACGAATGTACTCGACAAATCCGCCGTCATAGAGCGCGTTCCCCTTCAGCCCGAACATTGACGCGATGAAGCCGAGTCCCTTTGCGACCGTCTCACACCTGAATATCACCCACGCAAGTATCACCGCCAGCATCGTCAGAACATGGCCGGGAGTCTTCCCTGTCTCACGCTCAATCACAAGCAACGCGAAATACACCAGCCCCCACAGGATGAACGTCCAGTTTGCTCCGTGCCAAATCCCGGTTAACAGCCACACCGTGAAGAGATTGGCCAGAGTCCGCGAATGTGAGACACGATTCCCGCCCATCGGTATGTAGACGTAATCCCGGAACCATGTGCTGAGTGAGATGTGCCACCGCCGCCAGAAGTCAGTGATGCTTGCGGCCATGTAGGGATGACGGAAATTCTCCTCAAAGTGAAAGCCGAACATGAGGCCGAGTCCTATTGCCATGTCAGAATAGCCGGAGAAGTCGAAGTATATCTGCAACGTGTACGAGACCGCGCCGAGCCACGCCATCATCACAGAAGGATTCATCATGTAGCCGAATACGTTATCCGCGACTTGTGCCACGAAATTAGCCAGCAACACTTTCTTCCCCAAGCCGTAAATGAACCGCCTCACTCCCTCGCTGAATGCGTCAATGCTCTCATGTCTCCCGGTGATTTCGGACTCAATCTGACTGTAGCGGACGATTGGCCCGGCGATGAGCTGGGGGAAGAACGAGATGTACAGCGCGACATACAGCGGGTTTCTCTGGGCTGATGATTTCCCGTAATAGACATCGAAAACGTAGCTCATCATCTGGAACGTGAAGAATGATATTCCGATCGGGAGGGCGATATTGACGCGGGGAAGTCCGAGATTCTCCGTGATGAAGCCTGCGTACTTGAACACGCCGAGTATCACAACGTCGAGACTCACTGCCAGAGTTAGCCAGAGCTTCGGCCATGATGACCGGGACATTGCGAGGGTTAACGCCCAGTTCGCGAGAATTGATGACAGCATGATGAAGATGAAGACGGGTTCGCCCCACGCGTAAAACATGAGGCTTGCAGTTAGGAGGATGTAGTTGCGGATTTCCCGGCCTTTCACCGCGTAATACACTGCGAGGAGTCCGGGAAGAAACATGAACATGAATACGCCTGACGAGAAGACCATGTTTATATCCTCCCGCCGCTGTGGTGGAATTTGCGGTTATCCTGAAATTTTTTGCTGACTGGGAAAAAGGTTACTGGTAGGCTAGAGCTGTGAGCTGTGAGCTGTGAGCTGTGAGCTGTGAG
>JAFSKV010000068.1 GCA_017448795.1 Synergistaceae bacterium
AACGACATCAACAATGCCATGAAGGGCATGACGGACGCACAGCAGGTGCAAGCCCTGACCAAGATATTCGGGAAGGACGCAGTGCCGGGTATCCGTGCGATGATGAAGGAGATTGAGCAGGGAACATTCACGGAGCTTGACCAGAAGGCTGAAGGGGCAAAAGGCACTTCGTATGAGATGATGCAGAAACAGCTAGCCACGTTACGCGGACAAATGACGCTTGCGGGGTCAGCAATTTCTGATGTCATGATTGAAATCGGCAATGTTCTTCTGCCGTATGCGACTGATATTGTGAAGGGACTTACCGCGATAACAGGGGGAATAACGAGCCTCATGCGTGAATTTCCGGGATTGACGAAGGTTGTTGTCGGGGGGCTTGGAGCGTTTGCGGCGTGGAAAGTCGGCTTTGTCGGTCTCAAAATCGGCTGGAATCTGCTGAAGTTGCCGTTCCAGTCAGCACGGGTAGCAATAGACTTCCTGAACCTGAAACTTGTTGCGCAGGGTAAGCAGGCAGGAATGCTCTCGAAAGTCTGGCGAGGCCTCAAATCCGGCCTTCAAGGAGTCGGCGGTGCGTTCAAGGCTGTCGGCAAAGGTTTTTGGGGAGCGTTCAAGGGACTCGGCAATGTTGCGTTTGATGTCGGAAAGCTGGCGGCATACAAGGCGAAGGCAGTAGCAGTAACCGTAGCCACCCAAGCATGGACAGTGGCACAGAAATTATGGGGACTGGCCATGAAGGGTGCGGGCAAGCTGTTGGATGTTGGGAAGCTCGCGCTTTATTACGTCAAGCAGTTAGTCATAGCGGCGGCAATAGCTATCGGTTACCTGCTCTATAAGAACTGGGACAAGCTCAAAGAATGGTGGAACTCATGGACGATTAAGGACGTGTTCGCCGTGATTAAGGATTACGCGGGGCGGGCATGGTCTTATGTTGTCGGGAAGTGGAATGAGTTCTGGGCGTTTTGGGATAAATTAACCCTATCTAATATTTTTGCGGCATTAGGGGGGTACATAGATGATAGTATAGCTTACGTCAAAGGGAAATGGCAAGAGTTCACCGATTGGCTGTCGTCATTAAACCCGTTCAAGGATTGGACTCCTCCTACGGTCGACGCAGAAACAGCTAAAGCTATGAAGGCAGAGACGTTACAGAAATACGGCACACTTGACTTGAGACCGGGCTACATGAGAGGGGAGCAAGTTAAAATTTCGCAACCTACAGAGTAAATGCCCCAAGTAGGAAGTGAAATTCAAGCAGCTTCTACAGCCTCCAAAAGCACCGCTAATGCGAAGGCAAGCACTCAGGCAAAACCAGTACAGCCAGTATCAGAACAAGAAATCAAAAGACAGATAGAGAACATAACGATACCCGCCGTGAATGAGTTAGTCAGCGCGTTAAGCCGAGTGGCCAGTGAAATCACATCGATATTACAGGCCGGGAATCTCGAAGTGCAGGTGTCAGCACCAAGTCTCGGAGGAAATACGCCCGTTCAGCGGACATTTGGAGGCAGGAAACGCGCAGAAGGCGGAATAATCACACGACCTGAGATTTCGCTAATCGGTGAAGCGGGACGTGAGGCAATAATCCCGTTGGAGCGGCAATCACGGGGGGCGGAATTGTGGCTAGAAGTTGGGCGCGAACTCGAACTAATCTTTGATACAAGCCCGGAAGTCAGTGCGTAATCTAACGTGAATATGCTTGAGTTGAGCCTGCTGAACGGGATTAACACAGACCGTGTGAATAACGTCATGCCTGACATCGTGAACGCCCTGAAGTTCCAGCCCGAAATCAACAACGTCATTCCTCATGCTGATGGCAGGATATTCTCAAGTATAGGGGCGGAGAAGCTCACAGACATTCTCATTGAGGCCAACCCCGCGCACGTACACACGGTGATTTTCTCGGCAAACATTGAGCTGAGTATCCCTGACGTTGAAGTCCCGGTAATCACGAGCCTTCCCGCATGGAAGAGGTAGCACAATGGACGGACACACAGCAAGACACGCACAGGTCAGCCTGATTTACGAGGGCGTGAATATCTCGCGGTATATTGCCCCGTTCTTGATCTCGTTCACTTACACAGACAACGCGAAGGATAAAGCCGATGGTATTTCCCTGACGCTCGAAGACCGGGGGCGTTTGTGGTGTGCGGACTGGTTTCCGACAAAGGGCGACAAGATACGCGCAAGTATAGTAGTCCACAACTGGGAGGCTGAGAGCCGGACAGAGTCCCTTCCTTGCGGTACGTTTGAGGTTGACCCGTTATTTGAGCGGAGCGGCCAAGTGGAAACGTCAGACCTTGAATTTCTGTCGGGGCTTTGCCGTGATTACGGTATCGCGGTCAAGGTTACGGACACACAGCTAGTTTGCTATGACGAGGAAGAATACGAGGCTCATTCATCGGTCGGGGAGCTTTCCTCTGAACCTTCAAGATGTCAACGCCCGGCGAAAAGCAGACCTATCCCGTGAGGAACAAGCCCGCATAGCCCGCGATGATGATTTGCAGGGTCAGACCAACACCAACGCGGAAGCCAACATTCAGAATGCGCTGAACCTGAGCGAGAGCAACGAACGCCTCAGAGCCGAAATAACCCGCGAGGAACAAAGCAGATTTTCCCGCGATGAAGACTTGCAGGCACAAATCGATAAGTCAGCAGAAGCTGGTATCAATAACGCCCTCAATATTCACCAAGAGGCAGAACAGCGGCGCAGGTCTGACGAACACATAGAAGCTCTCAAGGAAGAGTCAGGCCGTCAGAGTGAGATTGACGATTACCACCAGCGGCAAATTGACGGCGCAATACTCTCAATCCTGCAAAATATCCTGACCCTTAGCGAGTCACTTTCACGGGTAAGGATGGCTCTTCATCGTGAGGAACAATCCCGCTTTGATGAAGACTCCGGGCTTCAGTCGCAGACAAACACAAATGCTGAAGCCGTCATCCGCAACGCCCTGAACATTCAGGAGGAAGCCGACAAACGCAGGCAACTATTAGCCCGCCTGATAGAGGAGAAACACGACAGGGAGCATCAGATACAAGACCTTCGTGCGGAGATTGGGACACTCTACGAGATACCCTTGCCCGGACTTGACGCACAGCTTGCGGGATTGCAGGGACAGGCCGACAAGAACGCCGAAGCCGGAATGCGTAACGCGCTGAATCTCAGTGATGAGGCCGAACGCAGGCGCGGGGCAAGCGACACGCTGAACGCCGTCATCGAGTACCAGCAGTTGCAGATTGACGGCATAATCCACGCAATCATTGAAGACGCATTGAATCTTCATGACGAGGTAATCCGGCGAAAGGTCTCAGAGAATGAGGAGCGTCAAAGCCGCTTCAATGAAGATACAGCCTTGCGGTCTCAAATCGATACAGCGGTGCAAGGAATCCTGCGGAACACATTAACACTGAGCGAAACACTTTCACGGCAACGGGAAGCCCTCAAGCAGGAAGCCCTAACCCGCACGGAACATGACGCGGGAATCTTGTCTCAGGTGAAATCACTAGCCTTAGCGAGTACACAGCACGTACTGGACACCGCCGCAATGAACGCTGAGCGCAGGCACGAAGAAGCGCAGGAACGTCATTCACGGGTTGAACAGGACGATGGGCTTCAGGGGCAGATGAATCAGCTTGCCATAGCGAATATGTGGCTTGCGGTTCGCGAGCATGAGACGAGCCGGAAAGTGAAAGCGATAGAAATCGAAGCAGCATCAATTCCTACACG
>JAFSKV010000069.1 GCA_017448795.1 Synergistaceae bacterium
CTGGGAACCCAGAATCCTCGCACAGAGCTACAACTGCCAGAACCTCAACATCTGGACCCCCGCACTCGATGACGCGAAACGCCCCGTAATGGTCTGGTTACACGGAGGCGGGCACATGATGGGCGCGGCAACTGTCGAGGATGTTTACGACGGCGAGAACTTGTCACGGAAGGGCGATGTCGTTGTCGTCAGCGTCAACCACAGGCTCAACGTTGAGGGCTTCCTTGACCTTTCGGCTTACGGCGGGAAGTACAAGGACTCATTCAACCAGAGTACACGTGATATTGTCGCGGCTCTCGAATGGATTCACAGTAACATCGCTAATTTCGGCGGAGATCCCGAGAATGTTACTGTGTTCGGTCAGTCAGGAGGCGGCGCAAAGACCCTCGTCCTCATGGGTACGCCATCGGCAAAAGGATTGTTCCACAAGGCAATCGTTCAGAGCGGAGGCACAGAAGGCTCTGGGATGACGCTTACGGACAAGTCCACAAGCCAGTACGTAACGGAAATCACGTTGAAGAACTTGGGCATTTCCCCCGAAGAAGTCGACAAGATTCGTGATGTCCCTTACGCTGAACTTGCTGCGGCATCGAACAAGGCACTCGCTCAGGTCGCTGAGGAACGTAACATAATCAACGCTCTCGGAAGACGCTCATTGATGTGGTGTCCTGTTGCTGACGGCGAGTTTATCCCGGAGAATCCCGCTGACAAGAAGTTTGTTGACGCGGCAAAAGATATTCCCCTCATGGTTGGCACAGTCCTCAATGAGTGGGTATCAATGCCGCTTCTCGCAAACATGGCCGTAACTCAGTCAGACAACAAGAACAACTGGGACGAGGCAAAAGTTAACGCAATGCTGACGGCGAAATACGGCGACAAAGCAGAGGCAGTAGCGGCCGCGTTCCTCAAGGCTTATCCCTACAAGAAGAAGGCTGATGCCCTGTATGTTGACACCTGGCTTCGTTCGCGGGCAAAGAAGGTTGCGGCTCTCAAGGCTGACCAGAAGGGCGCGCCTGTCTTCACGTACGTATTCACTTGGGAGACTCCGATAATGGGCGGCTATGCACTGGCCTATCACTGCTCGGAGCTTCCCTTCGTCTTCAACAACATTGCGCTGTCAGAGATGGCTACGGGCGGCGGTGAGAAGGCGCAGGCACTTGCTGACGTGATGAGCCGGGCATGGGTAGACTTCGCGAGAACGGGCAATCCGGGCTGGGAGGCTTATACCCGCGAGAACGGGGCGACTATGCTTTTTGACGACGAGCCGATGCTCACACACCATCATGATGACGAGCTTATCGGGATTCTTGTACCGGATTATGTGTACTAGGAATGTGATTCTTGCCCTGCTGGTTTTGTTTGGGACTGTAGGCGGGGCATTCGCTCTTGAGACTGTGAACGAGAACACGAAGATTGCTGACGTGGTGAATAATCCTGCATTCGGCGACTGGGGGCAGCTGCTTTTCCCGGTCAACAAAAACTACTATAGCGGCTCAACGCTCGGAGAATTGCGCCTGACGTGGTACAGCAACATCAACCCGGCAAGAACAGCTGACGTTGTACGCTACATGTTGCGTGAGACAGAGGCGGGTCGGCAGGTCTTCTACCGCATATATCCTCATGATGACCCGCGGGCGAGGGATACCGGGCTGTTCTTCTTCCGGGGGAAATCGGGCGCAAAGTTCGCGGTCTGCAGTGCCGGGGGAGGCTTCGTGTTTGTCGGGGCGATGCATGACAGCTTCCCCCACGCAATGGAGCTTTCACGGCTGGGCTATAACGCCTTCGCACTGATTTACCGTCCCGGAGCTGACACGGCATGTGAGGACTTGGCGCGGGCAATAGCATTCATCCACGATAACGCGGGGAGTCTTGGTGTTGACGTGAATGGCTACTCGCTGTGGGGAGGAAGTGCGGGCGCGAGAATGGCGGCGTGGCTTGGGGCTCACGGCACGGAATCTTTCGGCGAGAAGAAATATCCCCGTCCTTCAGCCGTAATCATGCAGTACACAGCGTTGAACGAGGTTACAGGGAATGAGCCTGCTACGTATGCGTGTGTTGGGACTGATGACGGTATTGCGCCCTATAGCGTGATGGAGCGGAGGATACGGGCAATCCGGGCTAACGGGACTGACGCAATGATTGAGGTCTTTCCGGGACTTGGACACGGTTTCGGACTCGGTGAATGCACAATTGCTGAAGGCTGGCTCAACAACGCCGTGCATTTCTGGGAACAGCACATGTAGCACAGCGTCCCCCTTGTCGACGATGGCAGGGGGGATTTCCTTACCTTGCCAGCACCTCACGTATCACGCCCATACCCTCGCGGACAAGCTCGCAGTCAGCTTGGCTTCCCATGTGTCCGATCCTGAAGACCTTACCCGCAAGACAGCCGTAATTCCCGCCTACAGCGAGTCCCTTCTCACGTAATGCCCCGTCAAATTCCGGCCATGAGAATTTTTCCGGGACGTAGAACGCCGTAACAGTCGGTGAACATGTTGCCTCACTCTTCGGGTAAAGCCTAAGCCCCATTTCCCGCCCCAGATCCCGGCACAAACGGGCGGCCATGTCGTGGCGTTTGCAGGCTGACTCGACTCCCTCGCGCATTATCATGTTCAGCGAAATGTTGAGAGCCTTCACCGCGTTCCAGTCGTGGGTGTAGGGCATGTAGTGTTCACGTGGTACGTTCCTCCATGCAAGATATGACTCGTAGCCGGAATATTTCACGTCCCCGATAACGTCCCAAGCCCTCGCCGAGACTGACGACACCGACAAGCAAGGAGTGAGCGACAGGACTTTTTGCGACCCAAGAAGGCCGATGTCGATTCCGCAAGCGTCAACATCAAGCGCACATCCTCCCACGCTCGACACGAAATCGACCACGAACAACGCCCCAACCTCACGCGCAACCTTCCCGATTTCAGCGAGGCAAGGTGTGAGAGTCCCAGAAGGAGTCTCGCAGTGTACGGCAGTGATGACTTTGGGACGGTAACGCAGGGCATGTTCACGGACTCTTTGGGGGTCTGGGACTTCATCATAGGGGAACGCGCAGATTTCCGCCTCAGCACCGAACGCCCTCGCCATGTCAGCGAATCCCTCGCCGAATAATCCCGATGACACAGCAAGCATCTTCTCGCCCGGCCTGAGAGTGCATTTCAGGGCAGCCCATAATATCGACATGGCCTCGCCGGAAGTTATGATGATGTCGCTTTGTGTGTGAAGCAGTCTCTGTATAAGCGTCTGATTTTCGCGGTAAAGGGTGAAGAACTCCTCCTCCAAGTCTGAGCTGGCGTAATCGTTCGTCCAAGCACCGCGGATTTCCGGGGGGATTCTTACCGGGCCGGGTATGAGTCCGATTCTGTAGCGTTCCATGACAATATCACCTCTGCGATTTGCGCTAGTTCGTCCCACGTCAAAGAAGGACTCTCAAGCGTGAGTGTGATATTATCGCCCGCGTTCACAGCCAAGACAAGCGGCATAAATGATACGTTCTGTTACGACAACCTTCCGCCTGATAATGCCCGGAAGATTCGTGAGCGTGCTGACTCAAGGATTGTGCAGACAGTGTAGACGGTGAGAATTACTGCAACTGAGTAAGGGATGAGATAGGGACTCTCCTGGAACGAGGCGTTGCGGAAAATTTCATGCCACAGGAACGGCCTCACAATATTGCTGTCATGAATGAGATACACTCCGAATGTCGCCGATGCTAGCGTGTTGATGACTCTGCTGTGAGGAATCTTGAGCTTCGTGAACCCGACGAGAAGGCACAATGCCGCCGCAACCGTGAAAGGCCTCATCATCTCAAGGAAATAATACGGATGAAGCGTGAAGTATGACTGCACAGAGTCCAGAACGTCAACCGCAATCACAGACAGGAAATTTCCCACCGCAAACAGCGCGCCCCACAAGATGAATCTCCTTGTCCCGAAATCCTCCGGGTAAAGCCTCACATATCCCGCCAGCGAGTACAGGCACACAAAGTTGACGGTTGAGTTAGCCCCGAAAGTTGAGCGTGTCAGCGTTGGTATCATGCACCAGTAAACCAGAATTGACAGAAGGAACGTCCTGTATTCCCCGCGTGTGAAGGTATGAAGAAGCCTGTTCACGTACGGATGAATGAGGTACATCACGAAGTATGCGGTTGCGAACCACCATTGAGAGCGGGTTACGGGCATGAGGCTTTTGACGGCTGACTTGAGGCTGAAGGGAACGATTCCTGACCACACGAACGCGGCAAATATCACTGTTGACCAAAAGAATATTCTTGCCCAGAGATTGAGAAGCCTGCGGGGATTTATGCTTGTTGACTTGATGAGGAAGTAGCCTGACAGCATCACGAAAATGTTGTTGCCGAGACTCCCTCCCATGTGGATGAATTGTATGTATAGACGGTTGATTGTGATTGAGCTTGCGGGGAAGCTGAAGCCTCCGTGAACAGAAAAGTGGTGAGCAACAATCATCAGCATAGCGGCGATTCTCAGCAGTTCAAGCGAGGAATTTCGGACAACAGGATGGTCATGGTCTGGTCTGGTCTGGTCTGGTCAATTATGGCGCGGTTTTGCATCTTGTCAACCCCTCTTTCACTGAATATTTAGCCTGTCTATCATTCTCCCGGCGAAATCCACAACCCCCTCGGCATCAACTCCCTGACCCTCAGCCGTCATCACCGCATCCCCGCTGAGACTCACCGCGAGAGCAACAGCCATCCCCGGCACAGTCTCAAGCACCGCCTCATGGCCTGCCACAGTGAGACGCTCATACCCTGAATCCGCCGGCATGACTCCCCTGCTGCCCCTGGCGTTCTCCGGGACGTAGAGGCTTCCTGTTCCCGCGCCCTCCGTGAGGATGACTTCAACTCTTGCTGACGGGGACTCGCGGACGTAGGTCATGTACGTTACTGTTCCGTGAGACTCGCCGTTGTACTCTGTGATGAGACTCTGCACGTGCCTGCTGACCGAGTGCCATTCCCCGACAGAGTCAGGAAGCTCAAGCGCAAACACACGCCCGCACATCAACCCCATCACCATCAACGCCCCAATTATCCGCCTCATGGCCTCGCCTCCTTAAGCCACAATTCCCGGACAACTGAGAGGAAGCCGTCATACACTCCGCTTGCGAAATCAGGGAACGTGTAATCGAACGCCCGCCACTTCTTGAACCTGTAACGCATCGTAACCTCCGCAAAAATCCCATCACGCAAATATATCCTGTGAGCGTGGTCTTTTGTCGACGCAAGAACAAGCCGTGCCCCGTCCACATATCCCGGGTCAATGTTCACTGCCCTCACTGGCTGGCGGCTCATGGCCTCAAGCTCGATTGCCTGCCTCTTCCAGTCGGCAAGCCCCCCAGCGTCAACAAGTCCCGGAAAACACAGGAACACCCGCATCAATTCCGGCGAAATGTCATCGTAATAGCTCGTCTTGTCGAACGGAACAGGCTCGCTCATGGCCTGCGGAACTCCCCAAAGCGGCGCGAGGCTGTCCATCACCCAGCCCAGCATCCTGTACTCGTGGAACAAGACTCCCGTTATCCTCTTCACTCTTGGCTCATTCATCAGTAATACCCCTCGTGTTCTCGTGATTGCCCCGCCGCTAACAGTGCCATTGCCTGCGGTCCTATGCTCCCTATTACGTCGTCGGGCTGCCTCATCGTGAGCGGTTCGGGCTGTATCGGCTCATCATGCTTTGACGTTTCTTCTTGGGACTGGGGAGGAGTCTCCGGCTGTTTTTGGGGGGACTTTTTGCGCGGCGGCATATGTATATCTAGATAGCCCTGTAATTGCCCCTGCCATTCGCACGCTCTGTAACCTTTCCTGCGTCCTTCCGGCGGAGCTGAGAGCCTCTGCCATTTCCCGCCCTTAGCCTCGATTTCCTTCACCCAAGTCTGCCCGACTGCCGCCCACCATGTAATATCTTGCGCGTCATTCAAGTCCTCCGTGCAGTCATCAACCGTGAAGATACCCGGCCTCAGTTTTCGGAACGCCATGAACCTTGCGCCGTTGGGAGCTTCAAGCCTCACGATAAACTCATCACGGTCCGGGAGTTCTGACGCGTTGAGTTTTTCGAGTCCTGCCCCGAACATGCTCACAGCCGTATCATTGAGCCTGAGCACTCCGCGTGAAGTTATCGCGAACGGAACAGGAGCGTCCCACCACTGGGGATATTGCGGCTCGTCCGGGTAAATCGCCGTCTCAAGAGTCCCGATGAACGCCCCGGTAGTCTCAACGTAGAGAGCGCGGACTTCTGCGGGGTAGTCGATTTCCTCCGGGTTGACTGGGCGGACGATGTTTCTTGCTGAAAGCTGGGGGAGCGTCTTGATCATTGCGTCAGCGCAGCCCCTCTCGACGAGAAAGACTAGCTGGCCTTTAGTGAGGGTGATAACGTCTCCTGAGTCAGGGATGTATACGGCGTATTCCGCGGCAGAACCGAACAATGTCCGCAGGAAATACAGCAGGGTTGAGTCGGGGGTAAGGGATTTGAGGCTGTAATCTCTCTCGTTCACGGATTAACTTCCATCAGAGCGCCGGCGAAATCTTCCGGGCTGAACGTCGCAAGGTCATCGATTCCTTCACCCAGCCCGATATATCTCACAGGCACATGAAGTTTGCGGGCAATAGAGATGACGACTCCGCCCTTCGCTGTGTTGTCGTACTTGGTGAGGATGATTGATGTTACGGGAATGATGCTGTTGAATGTCTCAGCTTGTGCTACGGAATTTTGACCTAATACAGCGTCGAGGACTAACACGGTTTCGAGCCTATCACTTCCTGCCTCACGCAGCAGAATCCTGTGTATCTTGCGCAGTTCCTCCATGAGATTGTGTTTGTCGTGAAGCCTTCCTGCTGTGTCGACAATGAGAACGTCAGCCCCCGAAGCCTCAGCGGACTTCCACGCGTCAAAAGCAACCGCCGCCGAATCGCTGCCCTGCCCCTGAGCTATGACCCTGACCCCTGAGCGTTCGCCCCAAATCCTGAGCTGTTCGACCGCCGCCGCCCTGAACGTGTCAGCAGCCGCAAGGATGACTTTCTTCCCCTGTTTCGCGTACATTGAGGCCAGTTTGCCGGATGAAGTAGTCTTGCCGCTCCCGTTTACCCCGGCCATGAGGAGGACGAGGGGGGCCTTGGCGAGGCTGAAGGGCTGCCCCATTCCGTCAACAGAAGAAAGCTCCCCTGCTATTTTCGCGGTGAAAAGCTCCTTGAGGCCTTCAGGAGTGGTGATGCCTTTGCGTTTTGACTCGGCCTTGAGATAGCCTGTGATTTCCTCCGTGAAGTCAAGCCCGGTGTCGCCTGAGATGAGCTGTTCCTCCAGATTGTCCCAGAAGTCAGGCGTGAATTTCCCGGACGTGAACAGCCGTGTGATGCCTGAGCTCCATTTCTCGCGGACACTCTTGAGGCTCTCGCGCAGTTTCGCGAACATGGCCATGTGTCAATCACCTTCCCGGAATCCGGCGCATGAATATGAACTCGTAGCCGTACTGCCCGGTCGTGCTGTCCTGAGTGCGTCTTGAGCCGACAACCTGCCATCCTTCGCGGCCTCTTTGCGCCATCCTGTCAGCAAGATTCGGGTCAAGTATGAAGTCAATTGCGTAAGCGTAGGACGGTGCAGCCTCGTTCCCTGAGACTGACTCATAGCTTGGGCTGCTCATGGCAAGTGAGGTGAGCTTGTCGGACAGGGTCATAATCTGCCAGAGAATGAGCCCGCCTATGACGATAAGGAGTCCGAGCAGAATGGGCATGAGTATTCCGCCGCCTCCTGATTTCTTCTTGCCCGCGGGCGCGCTGTCTGAAGCTCCGTCTTTGCGTGAGGCTAATTTTTCGCGAATATTCACAGTTTTCTCTGTCTCCTTGTGTTCATCGTCAGGGTTGTGGATTATTCCTGCGGTGGGTTCGGTTATCATTTCGGTTACTGTTCCCGGTACTGAGGAAAAATCTTCCGGTTCATCGTCCGGCAGTGTAGCGGCTGCTCCAAGCTCACCGAGCGAGGACATGTCCCAGTCGTCATTGTCATTTGTGGTGAAGCCTTCCTGCGCGTCGTCGTCTAGCAAACTCTGTTCCGGCATGTTGTCTTCCTGTGCTGCCTCCTCGTGTGTAGTGTCAGTGTCAGTTCCCGGCGTGTCTTCCGGGTCAAGCTCCTGCGTCATGGCCGCGACTTCCCTTGCGAGGCTGTCCTGCTCGGTGGGATGAAGCTCCTGCGGAATAAGGATGTCTTCCGGCTCCGGCTCACTTGCGGGCTCATCAAGGGCGAAGGGCATATCATCCTCAGTGCCAGTGAAAGAATCCGGGGTGTCGTCAGTTTCCGGGGCTGCCTCTGGTTCTGTCTCAGGCTCCGGGATTGGCTCTGGTTCAGGCTCGGAGTCAGGCTCAAATTCCGGGAAAGTCTCAGGCTCCTGGACTATCTCGGCTTCAGGTAAGGTATCTTCACCGGGCTGTGTATCATCGTCGGCAAAATCAGGGACAGCGAACGGGTCATCATCAGCATCATCAATGTTCATAGGTTCATCAGGCTCTTCTTCTGTCTCAGGTGCTGTATCAAAATCCGGCAGGCTTTCATCGTCGGGGCTGTCATGAGTGAGAGTCTCAGTGTCAGCATCATCAGCGAAGAAATCATCATCCTGCTGTTCATCTTCCTGAATGAAGCCGGGTTCAGGTGCTGACAGCTCATCGAACGGGCTTATATCCTGCTCTAAATCCTGTCTGGCCTGATTCTGCGCGGTGTCAATCGGAGATTCTGAGAGTGCCTGCGCTATATTGGCCTTGAGTTTGTCTTCTGCTGACTGTGGGGAAGCTGTCTGCCCTGAGTCCGGCGTGAAGAAATTTTCCGGGATAGCGTAAGAGCCGGGCTGTTCATGAGAGTCGAGGCTCAAGGGGTTTCCTGTCATGGCTTCTGCTATGTCGGCCATGAGCTTATCTTCTGCTGTTTTTGTGGACTCAGGCATTGTTACTGTTACGGGGGCTGGTTCAGCTTCCGGGTCAAGTTCCGGCTCTTCCTGCGAGGAAATTTGCGGCAGTTCGTCATCAATATTGAGCACCACATCAGCGGGCGAGGCAGTATCATCCTGCTCCTGCTCATCGTCAGCAAAGAGTCCTGCTTCATCCGCTTCAATGTCATATGTCGGCGGCTCATCATCATCGGTGTTTTCTTCATACGAGAGTGCCGGCTCTTCGTCTATGGGTTCGTCCGTGAAATCATCGGGGAAATCTTCTTCTGTTTCTATTTCTTCCGGGAGTTCCTCTGTATCATCATCAGAGAGATCTGCGAAGTCATCCTCAATTTCCGGGGCTTCGACGAGCTCGGCTTCCTGAAATTCCGGGTGTTCTTCATCCGGTGTTTCTTGGGGCAGGGGATCATGGGGCTGTGGGTTGTCTTCCTGCGCAAGGTCCTCACCTGTTACGTCAATAATGTCGTCCTCGTCGTCGCCGTCAGGAACTATGAGCGGAATATCTGGAAGTCCGCCCGTGAGTTCTGCGGTGTCTTGGATGTTGTCAGGAACGGGGTCAAAATCTGCCTCGATTACCGGGATGTCTGGAAGCTCCGGCTCAATCTCCTGGACGGTTTCGGGTTCTGGCTCAGGGAGGGTTTCAGGTTCTGACACCGGGACAATTTCGGGTACTGCTTCCGGGACGGTTTCGGGCTGAGACTCAGGGACGATTTCAGGCTGAGACTCTGGGATGATTTCAGGCTGAGACTCAGGGATGGTTTCAGGCTGAGACTCTGGGATGGTTTCAGGCTGAGACTCTGGGACAATTTCGGGTTGAGCTTCTGGGAGGGTTTCGGGCTGAGACTCTGGGACAATTTTGGGTTGAGCTTCTGGGATGATTTCAGGCTGAGACTCAGGGATGGTTTCAGGCTGAGGCTCTGGGACGATTTCAGGCTGAGACTCAGGGACGATTTCAGGCTGAGACTCTGGGACGATTTCAGGCTGAGGCTCCGGGACGGTTTCAGGTTGAGGCTCAGGGATGATTTCAGGCTGAGACTCTGGGACGATTTCAGGCTGAGGCTCCGGGATGATTTCAGGCTGAGACTCTGGGACAATTTCGGGTTGAGCTTCTGGGAGGGGTTCGGGCTGAGGCTCAGGGACGGTTTCGGGCTGAGGCTCAGGGACGGTTTCGGGCTGAGGCTCAGGGACGATTTCAGGCTGAGACTCAGGGACGGTTTCGGGCTGAGGCTCAGGGACGATTTCAGGCTGAGACTCAGGGACGGTTTCAGGCTGAGACTCAGGGACGATTTCAGGCTGAGACTCTGGGACGATTTCAGGCTGAGGCTCCGGGACAATTTCGGGTTCTGGCTTCTGGATAATTTCAGGAACAGGAGCTTTAGGCTTCTTGCGGGATTCATTGTGAGAGGCGGGCAAGTCTTCACTCTTAGGCGCACGATTAGGCTTCTTTGCTGGGGCTGACGGTGATTTAACCGCGCTGCGACTCTGTTCTATCATGCGCTCGAAATCATCCATGAACGAATCAACTCGCCGGGTTATATTCGCGGGTCTGTCTGTCCTTGATGATTGTGATTTTGCCTTTGCGCGGGGCTTGGCTTCGCTTTTGCCGTCAGATGTGCTGCCTTCAAGTGCCTGGCGTAATTTCTCTTCCGCTGTCTTCTCACTCATTGTTATTCTGCTCGTCCTCCAAAACCGCTTTGCGCCTAATTATAAATCATCATGCCCATAAAAAAAGCCTCCGTATTCATTCTACGGAAGCTCCTTCTTATCTGTAGTAGCCTCAACGAGGTTCGAACTCGTGTTTTAGCCTTGAGAGGGCTACGACCTAGACCACTAGTCGATGAGGCCATCTGTTCACAACGCGCAGAATATTACCACGAGAAAAATTTTTATGCAAGCTGTATACTTCACGCCGTATCCCATACACACAAGGAGGAAATCCCAACATGAAACCCGTCATCGTTGGCACGGCAGGAGCAGGTTACGCGGCCCGGCTTCACGGCAACGGCTACAAGGCAGTAACAGGAATCCCCTTCAGGCTCAAGACCATATGCGACCTCAACACGGAGCTTGCCGAAGGTGTCCGCAAAGATTTCGGCTACGAGTGCGTTACGTCTGACTATGACTCAATGCTCGCTGACCCGGAAATCAACGTGATAGACATCGTTACCCCTCCTTTCCTTCACGTCCCCATGGCGGTAAAGGCTCTCAAGGCCGGGAAAAATGTCATCTGCGAAAAGCCACTAACCGGTTACTTCGGGCGCAAGGGTGAGGAAGACATCGGCCACACGACTCCCAGAATCGCAATGTATGAGTCCGTCATGGCCGCGATGAATGAGCTTCGTGATGTCTTGGCTGAGACCGGGAAAAGATTCATGTACGCGGAGAATTTTGTTTACGCCACTCCCGTCCAGAAAGCCGCAGAAATCATCCGCGCAAAACGCTCCAAGATTCTCTTCATGAAGGGAGAAGAGAGCCTCAAGGGGTCAAGCTCACCAGTCGCCGGAAAATGGAACAGGACAGGAGGAGGCACGCTCATACGCACAGGCACCCACCCCCTAAGCGGAATGCTCTGGCTCAAGCATCAGGAGGCCAAAGCACGAGGCGAGGACATAGGGATTGCGAGCGTTGTCGCTGACACAGGGACGACTACAGCCAGCCTGAACGACTACGAGCACCGCCACATTTCCGCCCGGCCCGAAGATGTCGAGGATTACGCCGCAGTAACAGTAACATTCACGGACGGGACTAAGTGCCTCACGATTGCGAGCGATACGGTGCTCGGCGGGACGAAGAACTACATCGAGGTCTACGCGAATGATACCGCCCTCACCTGCAACATCACACCGACCGACATTCTCAGCACTTACTTCCTTGACGAGGACGGACTCGATGACGTGTACATTGCCGAGATGCTCCCGTCAAAACTGGGCTGGAACAAGGCGTTTGTGTCTGACGAGGTGATACGGGGCTATTCGGGCGAGCTCCGGGACTTCCTGGAGGCTGTTGCGTATGACAGGGACGCTGAGTCAGGGTTCGACATCGCGTATGAGACTGTGCAGGTGATTTACGCGGCGTATGTCTCAGCCAGCGAGGGAAGGCGGGTAGACCTGAACTAGCGGGGGGAATGCAAACTAGCGAAAACAGCGCAATGATTTTTCCCCGAAATTCTCTATAATTCACGCATCACCAAAAATTTATCAGGGAGTGATTCATTATGCCCTCAGAAAAGTTTGTTTACAGCCTCAAGGAAGGAGACGGCTCCAACCGCCTGCTTCTCGGAGGCAAAGGCGCGAATCTCTGCGCAATGGCACAGCTCGGCCTCC
>JAFSKV010000070.1 GCA_017448795.1 Synergistaceae bacterium
GGCGGCGGCGGAAATCCTCCCGCAGGACACAATGGTTACGACCGACGTAGGCCAGCATCAGATGTGGGCGATTCAGCACTTCAAGTTCGACTACCCCGGCCAGCTCATCACGTCAGGCGGCTTCGGGACAATGGGCTTCGGTCTCGGCGCGGCAATCGGTGTTCAGGCGGGCAACCCGGATAAAACGGTTCTTCATGTTACGGGGGACGGCTCATTCAGGATGAACTGCAACGAACTCGCAACAGAGCAGTACTACAAGATGCCGATAATCACGCTCCTGTTCAACAACTCGACGCTGGGAATGGTCAGACAGTGGCAGCACCTGATATACCACGAGCATTATTCGCAGACGACTCTAGACCGCGGCCCGGACTTCGTGAAACTCGCTGAAGCATACGGTGTTCACGGGGCGACTGTCAGGGATGAGGAAACATTGCGGCGTGTGCTGACTGAGGCTGTGAGTTCTCGTGCTGACGGCTTGGGCTGGGTGATTGACTGCCGGATTGACATTGACGAGATGGTCAGGCCTATGGTCGGCGGAAACAGCTTCATCACGAATTTCCTGCTCTACTAGGGGGGTGAGGGACATGCAGGCAAAAGAAGACAGCAAGAGCCTCAAGCGTTACACGATAATAACGGCGATGGACAACGAGGCGGGAGTCTTGTCGCAATTGGCGCATTTGTTCTCGCGGAAAGGCTACAACATCGAGACTATAGCGGCGGGCTGGACGGTTGACCAGAATGTTACGCGCTTCACGATTGAGATATATTCTGACGAGGAACGCATCAAGCTCCTGTGCTCACAGCTCCGAAAACTTGTGCCGATTCACTATGTGGAGATACTTGACCCGTCCAAGTCAATACGGCGTGAATTGATGATGGTGCGTGTGAAGGCGGAAGACCGCGCGTCGCGCAACGAGGTTATCCAGATCTGCAACATCTTCCGCGGGTCTGTCGTGGACATTACGCCGGACAGTATCACGGTGTCAGTTACTGGTGATGACCAGAAGACGGGAGCATTCGAGGAGCTGATGAAGGATTTCGGTATACTTGACCTTGCGCGGACCGGGATTGTTGCGATTGAGCGCGGGGAAATGTGAGACTTAGTGAGACGGGAAGCCCCCGGCCATGATTGCGACCGGGGGATTTTTGCGAGCTAATCCTTACAGTAGGCTTTGTAGAAGTGAGTCGACACTCTTTCTTCAGCCGGAGGAAGTTGCATGTAGTCACCGTAAAGCGCGGTCAGCCATTCTTTATAGCCTGCCGGGACGTTGTACATTTTCCCTTCAAACTCAAGCTGTGTCATGTTCTCCAGAAGCTCACGGCGTATTACAGCACTGCGGACCCCGGTGAAGTCCCCTGCGAGTCCTGTATCCTGCCGTGAATAGAGTTTTGTGTTCTCAACCAGCTTCCTCACGAAATAATGACGCGGGAACACTCTCAGCACTGCCCGGAATGCGTACACAGCAAGCCATCTCATGAATCCCCCGCGTGTAGGCCGGAGAAACACAGGGAGCTTTCTTCCCAAGTTACACACACGGAGAATTTCACGCCTCCGAAACATCCTGTTTTGCTCTGCTTTGTCTTCCGGCGCGTTGTCCATCACAAAAATATCTACATACACTGAAAGTTTCTCGCCCTTCTCGTCAGGCTCATAAAGGACTGTTGAAGTGTCGAAAACTTTTCCGAACCACTCGAAGCTCTCAGGGTCATTCTCGTAACAACGAAACTCATAGCGCGTATTGTAACCGTTGAAGACGGCCATGAATTTATCGTAGTCCGGCCTCAGCATCCCCAAATCAATATCATCATCCCAGGGGATATAGCCCTTGTGCCTCACAGCTCCCAGCAAAGTCCCTGCATTGAGCCAGCAGTTTATTCCGTTTTCCGCGCAGAAATCCATAACGACACCGAGAATCTCAAGCTGAGTCTTCTTGACCTCATCAGCTGTCATTTCACGCAATACATACTCAAGTCCTTTCATTGGGATTGCCGCCATTCTAGCACAGCAGGCGCGCAGAAAAATACCCCCCCCGCTTCAGCACGGAGGGGCAAAAGATTTCCTGTCCTCTACTTCACCGCAATAACCGGCGAATACTTCACTCCCTCATTGAGCCACACCGACACAACAATCTTCCTGCTGTCCGGCACAGTCTCAATCTCAGCTCCTGCCTCGTCATAGAACTCCGCAATCTCGTCATCCTCCGAGCCCTCGCCGTCAGGATAAGCAAGCCAGTAAAGTTTTGCGCCGGCCGGGGCATTCTCTGAGAGTTCCGCCTCAATGTCATACATACCTGAGACGTTCACGGTGATTTCAGGAAGAACCGCCGCGATGATGTAGCCCTCTCCCTCGATCTCACTCTGATGCGGTGAGGATGCCCTCTCTGCCCCGAAAGAAATCTCAGGTTCAGCCGTCATTTCTTCCGCTTCAGGAACGGACTCAGGCTCTGAATCTTCCGCAGGCTTCGACGAGCCGGCTTCCCTCGTCTCAGGAAGGCTTCCAGCTTCAGCGTAAGGGTCTGTTACCGTGAGGGCGAAATCTCTCGTGTCCTCGCCAACAGCGTTGTTTGCCGTCACCGTGAACGTGAAATCCCCCGCTTCTTTCGGCTTTCCGCTGATTGTGCCGCCGCTGAACTTCAGCCCTTCAGGCAGATCACCTTCAAGCGTCCACGTTATTGACTTAGTCCCGGAGGCTGAAAGTTTCACGCTGTAAAACTTGTTCATTGTCCCGGCCGGAAGTGTTACCGTTCCTGCGCTGTAACCACCTCCGCTGAATGAAGCCGTGTTGATTTCCGGCGGTGTCATTGTCTTGATGACTACTCTTTTCGCCGCCTTGCCGTCAGCATTCGAGGCTGTCACCGTTATTGTCGTCGTCGAGTCCCGCGCCGGGGCTGTACCGGTCAGAACAGCGTCATAGTCTCCCGTCTGCTCAAGCGTGAAGCCGTTTACCCTGTTCATGCTGTAGGTGATGACTCTTGTCCCTTCCGCCTCGAAGTCAAGCTCTATCCCGCTGTTGACCGCACATGTTATGTTCACAGTGTTTTCTTCAGGCAGAGTGATAACGGGCTTTTCTCCCTTCAGCGTAAGATAGGCCTTCTTCACAGCGTATGATATTGCGTTCCTGGCCGTGAATGTCAGAGGAAGGCTCTTCACGGAAATTTCAGGCATCCCGGCGAGCACAGCCGTCCCGCTGTCAGGGTCATTCACTAGGACAAGCCCTAGGTCCTCAAGGCTCTCAATCCCAAGAGCGGCCATGTCAGGCTCAGAAATCGAGCATGTGATCTCAACAGGCTTTGTCCCTGTAGCAAAAATCCTCGTCTCCTCGTAATCCTCGCCCACAGTCCCGCGTGAGAGAGCCGCGTTCATCTTCGGCGCAACACCTGCTACACGGAGCGTGATTTCAGACTCGGTGTCTCCTGCCTTGTTCGACGCGCGCGCTGTTATCACGTAATCCTCAGCCGCTGTAGGAGTCCCTGTGATTGTAGCGTAAGTCCCGGCCTCGTTCTGCGTGAAAGTGAGCGTGTCAGGAAGCCCGCTTATGTCCCACGTTATAGGGGTGCTTCCTTTTGCCGAGAGCTTGGCGGAATATTTCTTGTCCGTCGTCGCGACGGCTATTCTTGTTGTCGTTATCGCGGGCTTCTGGAGGACAGTCAGAGGCATCCTCACTGTGTCATAGCCGCCTGAGTTGGAAGCTCTCACTACGAGGGTGAACTTCCCGGACCTAGTCGGCTTCCCTGAGATTACGCCGTAAGAGTTCATGCTCAATCCTGAAGGCTGGCCTGAGAGCTTCCATGTTACCGGCTCTGTTCCGTCAGACAGCCCGAAATCGTCGCAGTAATATTCCTCGCCCATCACAGCATCATCAAGAGATGAAGGCGCGCTTATAACCGGGACTCTTGCTTTGACTGTGAGCTTGACAGTTTTTGTTACCGGCTTCTTGTCGAGGCTCGTTGCTATGTTCTCGGCGGTTATCTTGATGTTGAATGTCCCGGCCGTTTGGGCTGCACCGCTCATGAAGGCAGTCGTCCCGTTGAGCGTTATACCGTCAGGCTGGCCTTCTATCGTGATGGTGATTGGTTCTGTTCCTGTTGCCTCTATGTCTTGGGAAAATTCCTCGCCTATCATTACGGCTTTGAGGCCAGACAGCTTTATCGTAGGCTTCACTGGCTTTGCGTTGATGCTGAACGTTACGGATGCCTGTGAAGTCCCGGCTGATGACACGGCTTTCAGGACGGCTGAATATGTCCCGGCCTTCGTGGGTCTTCCTGAAATGAGGCCTGACTTGCTGAGGGACAGCCCGGCGGGCAGCTTGTCCGTCGTGCTCCATGCGGCGGAAAGCGACTGTGTCAGTGTCATCTGATGGCTCATGCTGTAGCCCACATACCCGGTGATTTCGCCTGCCTCAATCGCAGGGACATCCCAAACATTCATCGTGTAATACTTCGTGTCCGAGCCGTAAGAGTTCGAGGCCGTAACGCTGAATGTGAAGTTTCCTTCAGCTGCAGGAGTCCCAGAGATTTCGCCCGTTGACGCATTCATTGAGAGCCCCGCGGGGATCTTCGCGCTCGCCGTCCATGTTATAGGGCTTGTGCCTGACGCTGTAACGTACGCGGAATAAGGGGAGTTCAGATAAGCATCAGGGGGGTAGCCGTCATGAATGCGGGGGGCTGTTCCTGAGACGCTGCCCGTTACCGTGAAGGCCTTTATTGTGGCGTTGGCGGACTGGCTTTTCCCCGTCGTCCATGTTGTGCCGTTGTACGAGAAGAAGCTGCCCTCCTCAATCGCGGCGTTGTTGGACCATCCTGACACAGCCCGCTCTACCGGGACTCTGGCCGTGTTCGTGAATGTGACTACGACAGAGAAATATTCCCCCTCAGACAGGGTGACAGGCTCGCCAAGGGTAACAGTGTGGTAGCCTGAGTATGGCATTGTCCCGGAAACTGAGGACAGCCCCGCCCTGTTTCCTGACGGTATGGGGCTTGACGAGGGCATCGCTGACATTCCGGCGTAAATGTTGATCTCGTAGGCAATATTATTGTCGGGGGTGATGAAGCCGACTTCCGTCAGTGTCTCGTTCCTTTCTGCCTTGAAGACGTTTGCGGCGTGCACCGTTGAACCTGAGTAGGCCAGGGTCGAGCACCATCCCAGAGCGTCATAGTAATACGCCCTCATGTCTGTGTCTGCCGCCTCAGCGATGAACGCGCTTCCTTCCGTCAGGTGCTGGGCGTAAGACATCCAGAAGCATCCGTTGTCGCCTACGTCTCCGTCATCGCCTATGCTTCTGTCGCCCGTGTACCATGTATCACCCCAGGAGTTTTTGATGAGCCATGCCCCGTCCATTCCGGGATTGGTCTTGAAGTTGGTGCGCGAATAATTGTCGTCCCAGCCTATTATCTGGACAGCGTGATTTGATGACGAGCTGCTGTAGTAATAGCTTGTGCCTCCCGCCGCGGTGACGTTGTAGCTTGCGTTCCTGTTGTAATAGTTCCCGACTACCGCCCCTGTCTCCATTATCCTGCGCTTTACGATGTCTCTTGCCGCTGATGAGGCGTTGATATTCGGCTCGTTCGTGAAATTCAGGTAGTAGACCTCGCGTAGCCTTGCCGCCCTAGTGTAGCTGTCAGGGCTTCCCTTTGAGGGCTTCTTGTCCTCGCCGTAAGGGACATCCGACTCGCTTGCCGGGCCTGAGAGCCTCGTGAACAATGCCGCGGGGTAGAAGGAGTTCCCCCCGTTGTTCATGACTGTGCTGAAACTTGAGCTGTGCATGTTGTGGAACGCCCCGGACTTGTCGTCGCCCCTGAACGCGAACCAAGCAAGATGCATCTCTGACAGGTCATAAGTCCCAAGCCCCTGCATGAGAAGGTTCGACTCCATTGCCCCAATCGCCGCAAAGCTCCAGCATGTCCCATAAGGCAGCTGGCTCTTCACGCTCGTAACGTAGCTCTTTCCGTTCACGCTCCTCAGGTCATACTTTGACGGGAGGGAAGACGCGTTCCTGTTCGGGTAAAGCGAGGCTTCAACAGGCGGATTACCGGCAAGACAAGACAGGTCGACAGGAAAAGGCACGTGTCCTTCCGGGTAAATGTCCGAAGCCCCGCCGTTCTTCGCGGAAGGAAGCTCTTGTTCTTCCTGCCACACGAGAAATTCCGGCGACAAAGGTTCGAACTGCCCCGTGTTTTCGTCAGCAAGCCCCGGAACAGCCAGCAATGACAGGGCCAGCATGACAGAAACGGAAGCTCCTGCAAAAAATTTCCGCATGATGATTAGCTCCTTTCATGTGTGATGTGAGATTAGTTAAGATTCGGTGTAAACTCACACATATTTTATTACAGGCGGTGAAAATTTCTATGCGTTTGTTCATCACTACGCTGTCTTTGCTGTGCCTTATCTCGTTCGGGTATGCTCTTGCGGGCTACGGGCGGACTCTTTTCGGAATGTCTATGAGGCTTGATTATGTCATAGGCGGGCTGATTGCCGGGATAATTTTCGGGGGGCTTGCTATGGGCTTGTGGTACTGGAAGCGTAAGGACTTCTACGATTACGACGAGTGAGGAAGGCGGAGGCTTGTCGGATTCTTGGGCGGCAGGAGGCTTGCTTACGGGCGCGAAATTCGGCGGGCTTTGCGGGGTTCTCCGGCTCATGAGTTATAATATCCCTCACCCACAAATCAACACGGAAGGAACATATCACCATGAACATCACGAAACTTGAGCAGCGTTACGAGGGAAAAGCCAAGAAAGTTTTTGCCACGTCTGACCCTTCATGCTACATTGTCGAGTACAAGGACGACGCAACAGCCTTCAACGGCCTCAAGCACGGTACGATTTCCGGCAAGGGGGTCATCAACAACAAGATGAGCAACCTGATGTTCCAGCTTCTGGAGAAAAACGGCGTGAAGACTCACTTTGTCGAACAGCTCAATGATAGGGAGACAGTCGTGAAAGCAGTCGAGATAGTCCCCCTCGAAATCATCATCAGGAACGTTGCCGCCGGGTCATTCTCGAAGCGTTACGGTGTCCCTGAAGGAACGGAGCTGAAATGCCCGACGCTGGAATTTTCCCTCAAGAATGACGCTCTCAATGACCCCCTCATCAACGACAGCCACATTATCGCCCTAGGTGTCGCGACTTCTGAAGAGCTGGACGCGATTCGGACTCTCGCCTACAAGGTCAACGATGTGCTTCGTGAGTTCTTCGCGGGAATTGGCGTTAAGCTGGTCGACTTCAAGATAGAGGCCGGGAGGCTTCCTGACGGGACGATAATTCTTGCTGACGAGATTTCGCCCGACACCTGCCGCTTCTGGGACGCGAAGACCAACGAGAAGCTCGACAAGGACAGATTCCGCCGGGACATGGGCGGTGTTGAGGAAGCCTACCAGGAAATGTTCAGGCGCATAACAAATGTCTGACGAGATTCACGAGGAGTGCGGCGTGATAGGGGTATATCTGAACGATGAGGGCGGCAACGCTTCTCACCTTGCGTATTACGGGCTCTACGCTCTCCAGCACAGGGGCCAGGAAAGTGCTGGCATCGCGGCGAACTCAGGCGGCAAAATCGAGATTCACAAGGACTTGGGCATCGCCGGGGAAGTCTTCAGGGGCTATGACTTCGGGAAACTGCCGGGAAATATCGCAATCGGCCATGTGAGATATTCGACAGCAGGCGACGGAAGCCAGAGAAGCGCGCAGCCCTTGGCGGCAAGTTGCAGGCTCGGTGAAATCGCATTAGCCCACAACGGGAATCTCGTGAACGCCGACTCACTCCGCGAAATGCTCACGGACGAGGGCGTGATCTTCCACACAACCAGCGACTCCGAGTCAATCCTCAACCTTATATGCCAGCACGGAAGCAGGGGCATCGAGGCGGGCATCAGAAACGCAATGAGCCTCATCAAGGGCGCGTATGTCCTAGTGATAACCATCGGCGACAAGCTAATTGGCGTGAGAGACTCATACGGCCTTCACCCCCTCTGTATCGGCAGGCTTAAGGGCGACTCAGGCTGGGTGTTTGCGTCCGAGACCTGCGCGCTTGAGGCTGTTGACGCTGAGTTTGTCAGGGACGTTAAGCCGGGCGAGATTGTGATTGCCGACAAGGAAGGCCTCCGCAACATTGAGCCGTCCCGCTGGTGCAGGAAGAATCTCTGTGTCTTCGAGATGGTCTACTTTGCCCGGCCTGACTCTATTGTTGACGGTGTGAGCGTGTACGAGTTCCGCCGTCGCTGCGGAATGATGCTCGCACGTCAGCGCAAGATTGAGGCTGATGTTGTGATGGCGGTCCCGGACTCAGGAATCCCGGCGGCTATCGGTTACGCTGAGGCTTCGGGGATACCTTACGGCGAGGGCCTCATCAAGAACAAGTACATGGGGCGGACATTCATTCTCCCGGAGCAGGCCATGAGGGATGACGCGGTCCGCATAAAGCTGGCCACAATCCGCCGCAACATTGAGGGCAAAAGGCTAATCATCATTGACGACTCAATAGTGAGGGGAACGACCTTGCGGAGAATCGTGGGTCATCTCAGGGACGCGGGAGCAAAGGAGATTCACGTGTGCGCGGCCTCGCCGGAAGTCAGGTACTCGTGCTATTTCGGTATCGACACTCCGCACCGCGAGAAGCTCATAGCCGTACAGAAATCGCCCGATGAAATCTGCGAATACTTGGGGGCTGACTCGCTGACGTATCTCAGTGAGGAGAGCTTGAGGGAAGTCTGCGGTGAGGACTCGTACTGCAAGGCCTGCTTTGACGGGAATTATCCTATGGAGGTGCCGGCAGAAGGCATTGCGTGATACAATATAGGCGAACTCTGCGGGGGTGGCGGAATGGCAGACGCGCCAGACTTAGGATCTGGTGTCTATGACGTAGGGGTTCAAGTCCCCTCCTCCGCACTGGTACGTTTTACAATTGCCGTCAACTATAGTACACTTTTCACGATTATCCACAATCACACACATAACAATCCTCACTATAAGGGGGCAGACTCTTTCATGGCAGAAATTGTGATAATGGGCGAGCTTCTCGTTGAGATTATGCGCCCGAAAGAAGACATCCCGCTTTACGAGTCCGACTATTTCCGCGGGCCTTTCCCAAGCGGCGCGCCCGGAATCTTCATCAGCACAGCCGCCCGCCTCGGACACTCAACCGCAATCATCAGCGGAGTCGGCAATGATGATTTCGGCGAGTGCATCATGAGGAGGCTCAAGCATGACGGCGTTGACGTTAGCAGGGTAATCATTCCTGAAGACGGACATACAGGGATTGCGTTCGTTACGTATTTTGCTGACGGCGAGCGTAAGTTCCTCTTCTACATGGACAACTCACCGTGCGTGAAGGCAAAAGCTCCCGCTGACATGGCCGGCTTCGAGGATACCCGCTTCATGCACATCATGGGATGCTCGCTGATGGCTGACGTGAATTTTGCCCGCGAGATAATCAAGATGATGAACATGATGAAGTCCCGCGGCGTGAAAATTTCGTTTGACCCCAACGTGAGACTCGAAATGATGAAGGATAAAGTAGTCCTAGATATGCTGCAGGAAGTCTTCATGTCATCGTCAATCCTCATGCCCGGTGTCTCCGAAATCAAGATGTTCACCGGGAAAGACAGCGTAGACGACGCAATAGCCTCCGTGTTCACGAATCCATCGCTTGAAGTCCTCGTGCTGAAGAACGGCTCTAAAGGCTCAAAGATTTACACCCGCAAAGGCCTCGAAGTCGAACAGCCAATCTACAAGGTCGTACAGGCTGATGCTACCGGGGCAGGAGACTCATATGATGCCGCGTTCATCTGCGGAATTGCCGAGGGAAAATCACTTGCTGAGGCCGCAAAAATGGGAGCTGCTGCCGGTGCTCTCAATGCCGCCGCTTTCGGTCCTATGGAGGGGAAAATTTCGCCTGAGTCAGTCCGTGAGATGATCGCCAGAGCGTAACAACATGAAACATTGAGGCCTCGTGAAAACTTGCGCGGGGCTTTATTTTTTGCACAAAGAAGGGAGAATGTTACACAGTGAGAAATCCATTGCTTGCCATATCTGAACGCAGGAAGTCAGGAATCCACGCAGGAATCCCGTCCTACTGCACCGCCAACGAGCTTGCAATAGAAGCAGTGTTAGAGCAGGGAAAACGTTTTGACGCGCCAATATTGATTGAGGGAACAGCCAACCAGATTAACCAGTTCGGAGGCTACACAGGAATGAAGCCCGCTGATTTTGCCGCCTACGTTCACGCGATTGCCGACAAGGTGAACTTTGACCGCGACAGAATCATTCTCGGCGGGGATCACATGGGGCCGTTAGTCTGGTCTGACCTGCCGGAAGCTGAGGCCATGAGCAGATCACGCGAGCTTGTGAGGCTCTGTGTTCTTGCCGGGTTCAGGAAGATTCATCTCGACACAAGCATGAAGGTTGCTGACGACCCCGTCAACGAGAGACTCAGTGATGACGTTATCGCCGAAAGGGGAGCGGCGTTGCTTGAGGAGTGCGAGAAGGCCTATCAGGAACTCAGGAAGACACAGCCCGATGCAATGCGCCCGGTCTACATCATAGGGAGCGAAGTCCCGATACCCGGCGGCGCGCAGGATGAGGAAGGACTACAGGTAACCAGCCCCAAAGATTTCGAGACTACCCTCATGACCTACAAGCGCAAGTTCGAGGAACACGGAATCTCTGACAGGTGGCAGGACGTTATAGCGGTCGTTGTCCAGCCCGGAGTCGAGTTCGGCGACAAGGACATTCACGTTTACGACAGGCAGGCCGCCAAGTCCCTCACGTCAACACTCAGGAAATACCCCGGCTTCGTGTTCGAGGGTCATTCAACCGATTACCAGCCGAGGGAGGCATTACGTGAGATGGTCGCTGACGGAATCGCAATCCTCAAGGTCGGCCCGGCTCTCACGTTCGCATTGAGGGAAGGACTGTTCGCGTTGAGCATGATTGAGCGCGAGTTAGTCCCGGAAGGACAGAGGGCGAATTTCATCGAGACTCTTGAAGCCGTCATGCTCGCCAACCCCAAGAACTGGCAGAAGCACTATCACGGCTCGGACGAGGACAAGAGAATTGCCCGCAAGTACAGCTACTCCGACAGATGCCGCTACTACTTCAGCCTCCCCGAAATCAAGGCCACAGTCGCAAAACTTTTCGCCAACATCGACAGCGTACAAGGAGGAATCCCCGCCGGAATGTTGTCCCAGTACATGCCCCGCCAGTACCGCCGAGTCAGGGACGGAAAACTAAACATGAAGGCCGCCGCCCTCGCCAAGGACTGCGTTGTCGGACTGTGCGAGGATTACAACTACGCCGTCAGCACAAGGGAGGAATGACTTTGCTCGTAACAACAAGAGAACTGCTGTCTGACGCACAGCGCGGGAAATATGCCGTAGGAGCGTTCAACGTCGAGAATATGGAGATGGTTCTTGCCGTCCTCAAAGCCGCCGACGAAACCAAGTCCCCCGTGATAATGCAGACAACCCCCGGAACAGTCAAATACGCCGGGGCTGATATGTACTTCGCTAACATCAGGGCCGCCGCAGAACGCGCTACTGTCCCGGTCGCCTGCCACCTCGATCACGGAAGCTCGCTGTCAATCGCTGTGCAGGCATTCCGGGCGGGGTACACGTCAATCATGATAGACGGAAGCAAGCTGCCCTTCGCGGAGAATGTAGCCCTCACGAAATCAGTCGTCGAAATCTGCCACGCCGCAAACATCCCGGTTGAGGCGGAACTCGGCAAGGTAGGGGGCAAGGAGGATGACCTGAGCAACGGCGACAACAACCCCTACACTGACCCGGAGGAAGCAAGAATGTTTGTTGACGAAACAGGGTGCGACTCGCTTGCGGTTGCGGTCGGGACTGCTCACGGTGTCTACAAGGGAACGCCGCAGATAAACTTTGACGTTCTCGCGAAAATCCGGGAAAGGGTCGACATTCCTCTTGTCCTTCACGGAACATCAGGAGTCCCGGACGACCAGGTGATCCGCTGTGTCAGTATGGGAATGGTGAAGGTCAACTACGCGACGGACTTACGGATTGCGTACACATACGGCGTGAAGAAGTACATGAAGGAGAACCCGGGAGTCTTTGACCCCAAGAAGTACGGCTCATACGGGATGGAAGAAGTTACCCGCTACGTAACCGAGAGAATGAGAGTAATCGGTTCATGCGGAAGAGTCTAGTGGCTAGTGGCTAGTGGCTAGTGGCTAGTGCATAGTGATTAGCGGCTAAGGCAAAGTGTAACAGAAAAAGGAGGCACAATAATGACATTACCCAACATCCACAAATTCCCGGCAGAAAAATTGTCGCCTGACGAAATATCAGCACTCGAACAGTCAGCAAAGAGAGCAAGAATCACAGCCCTGACGATGATTTCAGCGGCAAAATCAGGACACCCCGGCGGAGCGTTCTCAAGCATGGAGATGTTCCTCACGGTTTACGGTGTAGCGGACATTACCCCCGAAAATTGCAGTGATACAGCGCGGGATTATGTCGTTGTCTCACACGGCCACACGTCAGCGGGAGTCTATGCTGCTCTGACTGAGTGGGGGTTTGCTGACAGGGACGAAGCTATGTCGCATTTCAGGCAGGCAGGCTCAGTGTTTCAGGGACATGTTGAGCGTGAAGTTCCCGGCATCGACTTGGGCACGGGCAACTTAGGGCAGGGACTCTCTGCGGGAGTCGGCTACGCTCTGGCGCAAAGGGCAGCCGGCCATGAAGGGCGCGTGTATGTCCTCATGGGGGACGGTGGCCAGACTAAGGGGCAGATCTCGGAGGCCCGGAGAATGGCGGTCAGTCAGAATCTCACGGGGCTTGTCGCGCTCATCGACTGGAACGACATCCAGCTTTCCGGGAAAAGACTGGACATCATGCCGTGCAACATCCGCGAAATCTGGGAGGCTGACGGCTGGGAGGCTGTTACGGTTGACGGGCATTCATTCGGCGCGATATATGAGGCTCTCAGGAACGCCGGGAAAAACGGCAGGCCTACAGTCCTTCTCTGCAAAACAATCATGGGCAAGGACGGCCTAATCATGGAGGGAGTCGCCGACTATCACGGAAAGCCCGTAAGCGACTCAGATTACGCCGCAATAGTCTCACACTTGGGCGGGAATCCTGACACCCTCGAACAAGCACGAACACGCCGCAAGAATCCCCCCACGTTCGCAGGACGCAAGATAGGTTACCCGCCAGCTCCAAGCCTAGACACCGGGACTCCCTTCACCTACGAGGGCGCAAAAGTCTCAGACAACCGCGGGGCATTCGGCAAAGCTCTTGCTGATGTCGGCGCGCTCAACTACAAGAAGCCGGGTCGGACTCCCATTCTCGTGTTTGACTGCGACCTTGTACCGTCCGTAATGACCGGAAAATTCCGCGATGCCTGCCCGGACAGCTACATTCAGAGCGGCATTCAGGAACACTCAGTAGCAACAGCCTCCGGGACTGCAAGCCTTGCGGGAGTCGTCTCATTGTGGGCGGAGTTCGGCGTTTTCGGCGTGGATGAAGTCTACAACCAGCAGAGGCTCAACGACATTAACCGCGCAGGAAACAAGACAGTGCTGACTCACGTTGGGCTTGACGTTGGCGAGGACGGAAAAACTCACCAGTGCATCGATTACGTCGGACTCATGCGCAACATGTTCGGCTGGAAGCTCGTTGTCCCGGTTGACCCCAACCAGACCGACAAGGCTACACGCTGGATGCTCAAGACTCCGGGCGATATATGCATGGCCGTGGGACGCTCAAAGGTTGACGGACTGAGCTATTACGCCGGGAGCTACGAGTTCACTTACGGGAAGGCCGACAAGTTACGCTCAGGCAAAGACGGTTCAATCTTCGCGCTGGGCTACATGGCACAAATCGCCCTCAAGTCAGCAGAAATTCTCGCGGGGAAGGGCGTTGATGTCTCTGTGTACGCTGTATCATGCCCACTTGTCCCGGATATGTCAGCACTGAAGGAAGCCGCGAAGTCCGGGCCGATCCTCACGGTGGAAGACCACAACAGCAATACAGGCATGGGCGCGGTAATGTTGCTTGAGGCGGTAAGGAACGGTATCACTCTGCCTAAGGTGGCGACTCTTGGGGTTGACCATTACGGGGAGTCAGGGAACTCTGACTCTGTGCGTGAGGAAATGGGGCTGTCAGCAGAGAAGATAGCAGACTCATTCATGAGGGCGAGGGGGTAAATCATGGACGCGAAAACGTTAATCCTTGAGGGAAAAACTGCACTCGGTATTGAGTTCGGCTCGACAAGAATCAAAGGTGTGCTGGTCGACTATGACGGCCATGTTCTGGCATTGGGCATTCACGACTGGGAGAACAAGCTCGTTGACGGTGTGTGGACTTATGACCTCGCCGACGCTGAAGCCGGCCTCCGTTCGTGCTACGGTTCACTGCGCAAAGACGTTGAGGCCAAATACGGCGTAACTCCCTCGACATTCGGGGCAATCGGAGTCAGCGCAATGATGCACGGCTATATCCCCCTCGACAAGAACGACAAGCAGGTTGCACGCTTCCAGACCTGGCGCAACACCAACACCACACAGGCCGCAGACAAACTCACGGAACTTTTCGGCTTCAACATTCCGCTGAGATGGTCGGTCGCTCACCTGTACCAGAGGATGCTTGACAGTGAGTCCCACGTGAAGGACGTTGCTTCAGTGTTCACACTTGCCGCCTACATGCACTACAGGCTGACCGGGAAAAAGGTCATCGGAATAGGGGACGCGGCGGGAATGTTCCCGATTGACTCAGAAACTCACGACTACGACTCGGACATGGCCGGGAAATTCCGGGAGCTTACAGGCGTGAATATTGCTGACGTTTTCCCGGCGGTGCTTGTTGCGGGGGATGACGCGGGGAATTTGACACCAGAAGGCGCGGCACTGATGGACGAAACAGGGACGCTCAAGCCCGGAGTCCCCATGTGTCCCCCGGAAGGTGATGCTGGCACGGGAATGGTCGCCACAAACTCAGTAGCACCCAGAACAGGCAACCTTTCCGCCGGGACAAGCACATTCGCGATGATAGTCCTCGAACGCAAACTCAGCAAACTTCACCGCGAAATCGACATGGTAACGACACCTTCGGGCTTCCCCTGCGCGATGTCCCACGCCAACAACGGAACATCCGACCTCAACGCATGGGTCTCACTCTTCAGCGAGTTCTGCGGACTCATGGGAGTCTCCGCTGACATGGGCGAGCTTTACGGCAAGCTGTACACTCACGCACTCACAGGCGACAAGGACTGCGGGGGGCTTCTGGCTTATGGCTACTATTCGGGCGAAAACGTAACCTTCATCAACGAGGGGCGGCCAGTCTTCGCTCGTATGCCCGGGAGCAAGTTCACACTGGCCAACTTCATGCGCGTCAACCTCTACACATCACTAGGAGCGGTCAAGCTGGGCATGGACATTCTGCTGAAGGACGAGGGAGTCAGGCTGGATATGATGATGGGACACGGCGGACTCTTCAAGACACCCCTCGTGATGCAGAAGATTCTTGCGGCGGCGGTCAATTCTCCCGTAACCGTAATGTCGACAGCATCAGAGGGCGGAGCGTGGGGAATCGCTCTTCTTGCGGCGTATCTTGCTGACGGGAAGAAGGACGGCAAACTTGAGGACTACCTTAACGGGCGTGTGTTCGTGAATCTTTCGGGCGAGGCGGTCAACCCTGACCCGGAGGACGTGAAGGGATTCGAGGAGTTCACGCGGCGTTACGTTGCCGGGCTCGACATTGAGCGGGCGGCAATATCGGCCATGAAATGGTGAGGAGGAAATCACACAATGACAGCGATACATCAGGCGTTCAACATGGGTCAGTCAATATGGCTCGACTACATCAACCGGGAGCTTGTGGCATCAGGCGGGCTTCAGGAATGGATCAATCTAGGAGTAACGGGCGTAACAACCAACCCTTCAATCTTCGAGAACGCGATAGCAAAGACGGCGGACTATGACGGGGCAATAAAATCCCTGTCAGCAGAAGGCAAGTCAACCGCAGAAATCTACGAGGCACTCACGGTTCAGGAAGTCGGGGCGGCGGCGGACATTATGCGTCAGGTTTACGACAGGACGAACGGCAAGGACGGCTACGTTTCTCTTGAGGTCAACCCGCTCTTAGCGTCAGACCGTGATACGACCATCAGCGAGGCAAAAAGGCTCTTCGCGATTCTCAACCGTCCCAACGTCATGATAAAGATTCCGGCGACTCCCGAAGGCATCGAGGCACTCACCGAATGCATAGCCTCAAACGTGAACGTGAACTCAACGCTGATATTCTCGCGGTCTCAGTATGTGGACGTTGCGCGGGCATATCTTGAGGGAGTGAAGCGCGGAGGCCGGGCGGCAAGTGTTGCGTCAGTTTTCGTGAGCAGGGTAGATACGGCGGTCGACAAGATTCTTGCGGAGAAGGGCGAGTCCTCACTTTGCGGGCGGATTGCTGTCGACGGCATCAGGCTCATGTATCAGGAGTTCCGGCGGCTTTTCGCGGGGGCAAGCCAAGTTCAGCGTCCTTTGTGGGCAAGCACAGGCACCAAGAACAAGGCGTATTCCGACGTGAAGTATGTCGATGAGCTTATCGGGCCTGACACGGTCAACACAGTACCGCCCGCCACGCTTGAGGCGTTCGTGAATCACGGCAAGGCGGCTCTGACTCTTGAGACGGGACTCGCTGAGGCTGAAGCTGACATGAAGAGGCTTGCGGAAACCGGGGTTGACCTTGACGCAGTATGCTCACAGCTTCTTGCGGACGGGCTGAAGTCGTTCAACGCGGCGTTCGAGTCGCTAATGTCGGCAATCGAGACTAAGGCAAGGTAACCAGTAAACATTGAGAGACCCTCTGTCTTAGGGCAGGGGGTTTTTGTGGTGAAGGAGGCGTGTAACTGTGGACAGCGTGATTGAGTGGCTGAGGGAAGCAAGAGGGGAGATAACCGCCGGGCTAGTGCTTGCGTTGCTGGGGTGGCTGTACAGCAAGTATCGGGCGTTCATGAAAATGTACAGGCTGAAGAAGAAGGAACTCGAAAGGATGGAGAGTGAGATGTTCAAGTTTGGGAATACCAAGAAGGAAATTGAGCGTTTGCAGGAGGCACTAAAGGAGTCTGAAGCTCAGAGGCAGGACGTGCAGAGTCAGCTTGAGGCTACACGGCAGGAGTTACAGAGCAAGGACGAGGCTTTGAGGGAGACAGAAGCTCAGAGGCAGGGAGTGCAGAGTCAGCTTGAGGCTACACAGCAGGAGTTACAGCGCAGGGACGAGGCTTTGAGGGAGGCAGAAGCGAAATCTCAGGAGGCTTCACGGCGCATTGAGGCACAACAGCAGGATGCTAAACAGGAAGAAGCCAAGAAGAAAAATCCCCCGATGAGTGATTGGGAATTTATCGCACTGTGCAGGTCAGGTGATGCCCGATAAGTCGAAGAAGCAATCCTGAACGGCGCGAACGTTAACGCTAGGACAAGTAAAGGCATTTCGGCTTTAAATTATGCAAATCGAGGCCACCGCCAAATCGCCGACCTCCTACGCTCATACGGCGCACAAGAGTAACACCCAGCAACATACAGCAACCGACAAGAAATCTGGTACACATTAGCGGAAAATTACGTTGACAGTACAAAGCAGTGATGGTATTTTTACGCCATCCACAATTCACAATTTTCACACAACACAAGGAGGGCTTGTATCTTGGGCATTATCGAGAAGATGAGGCTTGACGGCAAGAAGGGCTTTGTTACCGGCGGCGCAAGAGGAATCGGCAAATGCACAGCAACCGCTTTCGCTGAAGCAGGAGCTGACATCGCTATTGTTGACTTGGACATTGACGAGGCCACAAAGACCGCTCACGAAATCGCACAGGCCACAGGGCGCAAAGTCATCGCCATTAAGTGCGACGTAACCAGCGAGTCA
>JAFSKV010000071.1 GCA_017448795.1 Synergistaceae bacterium
GATACAGGCATCGACATTGTAGCAAGCGTCCGGGATTCCGACTCGTATTGCGCGGTTCAGTGCAAGTTCAGGCAGGATGACTCCGCAATCAGCAAGGCCGAAATAGACTCCTTCCTCGCACTCAGCAGCAAGAGCATCTATTCCGCCCGCATACTCTTCACACTCACAGGCAATTTCAGCGACAACGCACGCAGCGCACTCACCGGCCAGAATCCCCCCGTCAGGATTCTCACGCGCCAAAATCTGGAAGAGTCCTCAATCGACTGGTCAGCATTCAGCTTTGACAGCCCCGGCAACGTCCGCTACAAGAAAAACGAGTTCCGACAATACCAAGAGGACGCAGTCAACGCTGTGTTAGACGGCCTCGTGAATCATGACAGGGGCAAGCTCATCATGGCCTGCGGAACAGGAAAGACTCTAGTCTCACTCAGAGCCGCCGAGAAATATTCAGGCAGGGGCGGACTCGTGTTAGTCCTCGTGCCGTCAATCTCGCTCCTGAACCAGTCCGTTACAGCCTGGAACTATGACCACGACGAACGCATACCCCTGATTTCCCTCCCGGTATGCTCCGACACAACAGCAGGCTACGACAGCGAGGACATGAAGCCCGAAGACCTCACATTCACACCCGACACTGACCCGGCGAGTTTAGCCCGGAGATTCCGCAACGCTGAAGGCAGGCACTCCTCGTTGACCGCAGTATTCTCCACGTACCAGTCTCTTGGCGTAATCCATGACGCGCAAGAACTCGGACTCCCGGATTTCGACCTCGTGATATGCGACGAGGCTCACAGGACAGCAGGAGCAGAGCAGAAAGACAGCCGCGAGTCATTGTTCCGTCTCATTCACAAGCCCGGCTACATTCACGCGCGAAAACGGCTCTACATGACCGCAACGCCCAAAATTTTCGGCGAGTCCGCAAAGTCAAAGGCAAAAGAGAATTACGCCCCGCTATACTCAATGGACGATGAGGAGACTTACGGCCCGGAGTTCTTCAGGTTCTCGTTCTCGGACGCTATAGACGCTGAACAGCTGAGCGACTACAAGGTGATCGTGTTCACGTACTTCTTTGACCCGGAAGACAAGACGGTCCGCAGGATTGACGACAAGCACGGCTACACGCCAAGCGACACCGCGAAAATCATCGGCATACGTAAGGCACTCGCCAAAGAGCTTTACCCCGCAGATTACGACTCAATGAAGGATGACCTCCAGCCCATGAGATCCGCAGTCGTCTTCACCAACACCATCAACGCATCCGAGACCTTCACGCGGGCATTCAGCATCGTAACTCAGGAAGCAGACTCTCTCTTCACCGCAAAGGTCGACTGCTCAACACAGCACATTGACGGCTCAGACTCCGCAAGCACACGCGCAAAAGCCCTCGCATCCCTCCACAGCGTCCCGGAAGGCTCATGCCGCATCATCAGCAACGCACGCTGCCTCAGTGAAGGAGTCGACGTCCCGGCCCTCGACGCAATAGTCTTCCTCAGCCCAAAACGCTCAGAAGTCGACATAGTGCAGTCAGCAGGAAGAGTCATGCGCAAAGCCCCCGGCAAAAAGTTCGGCTACGTCATCATCCCCGTCGCTGTCAGGCCGGGAAAGCCCCCTCACGAACAGCTCGACAACAACGAGGAATGGTCATCCGTCTGGAGAGTCCTCAAGGCCATGCGCTCGCACGACAACACATTTCAGTCCGCCGTCATCAATGAGCTAAGGTTCAGCGGAAAATCCGAGAAAGTCATCGTTGTCCCGCCAGTCGGAGATGACCCGGAAATCCTCTCACGACAGCTCGCAATCAGCTTCACAGAATGGGAGAAGGCCATAACCGCCAAGATCGTCGAGAAATGCGGAGATCGCGAATATTGGGACAAGTGGACACGAGACCTCGCAGACATCGCCGCGGAAATCGAGCGCAGAATCAGGGAAGCACTCACTCACCATGACGCGAAAACTGCCTTCAGCCTCTTCATGTCCTCTCTTCACGCCAGCATCAACAAGCACCTCACGGACGACGACGCTGTAGACATGCTCACACAGCACATGATCACCGAGCAGGTCTTCAACGCTTTCTTCGGGGACTTCTCGCGCCTCAACCCGGTATCACAGGCAATGAACGAGATGATTTCCGCCCTCAAACCCTACAAGGTCGGCGAAAGACTCGCGGAGCTTCAGAGCTTCTACAGCCACGTCTACGCAACAGCAAAGCAGGCCGCCACATCTGAGCAGAAATATGAGTTCATGCACAGGCTCTATGAGGACTTCTTCAGGACAGCACTCAAGCGGACAGCAGACAAACTCGGCATCGTCTACACCCCGAACGAGATCGTTGACTTCATCCTCAACAGCACAGACTGGGCATTGCGTGAGCTTCTCTCGTTCACAGACGGCTTCAGCTCCCCGGACGTGAGAGTCCTCGACCCCTTCAGCGGCACCGGGAAATTCACAGCAAAGCTCATATCCTCCGGGCTCATCTCTGACGCGGCACTTGGCGACAAGTACGAGGCAAAAATTTTCGCCAACGAGATTCTCCCGCTCGCATACTACATTTCAGCCGTCAACATCGAGTCAGCATTCCTCGAACGCGACAAGGGCAGGGCAAAATACTTCCCATTCCCGGGCATCTCACTAACTGACACATTCGCACAGGACAACGTTACACAGCGCGAGATTTTCCCCGTCATGCTCGAAAACAGCCTGCGGGTCTTCGTACAGAGCGAGCAGCCCGTCAACGTCATAATCGGCAACCCTCCCTACAGCGTCGGCCAGAAATCCGCAAACGACAACAACCAGAACACCGTTTACCCCGCACTCAGGGCCAGCGTCAAAAGCTCTTACGCCGCAAAAAGTTCCGCCACAAACAAGAACTCACTCTATGACAGCTACATTCTCGCGTTCAGGTGGGCGGCTGACAGACTCAGATCCTCACCAAGAGGCGTGGTCTGCTTCGTAACAAACGCTTCATTCCTCGACTCAAACAGCGCGGACGGAATGAGGCTCTCACTTGCGCAGGAGTTCCAGCACATCTTCGTCTTCAACCTCAGAGGCAACCAGAGGGCGGCTAACTGGCGCGAGGAAGGGGAAAAAGTTTTCGGCGAGGGAAGTCAATGCCCGGTCGCAATAACCCTACTCGTGAAGGACGACACACGCAAAGGCTGTGAGATCTGGTACTACGAGGTCGGCGACGGCATGAAGAGGGACGAGAAACTCGCGGAGCTTGTGAGGCATGAGTCATTCGGGGCAATGATTGAGGCCGGGAAAATGAGGCTCATCACCCCCAACGTTCACGGCGACTGGATCACTCAGAGGGGCGGACTCTATGACTCGTTCGTGAACCTCGGCTGCAAGAAGGAGAATAGGCCCGCGGTTTTCGGCGTGAGGTATTCGCGTGGTGTTGTTACGGGGCGGGATGCGTGGTGCTACAACTTCTCGCGTGAGGCATTGTGCGCGAACATGGCCGGGATGATTGGCGTGTACAACTCTGAGCGTGAAAGGTGGAACTCAGACCCAAGGGCAGGCGGCAAGGTCGCTGATTACGTTACGAATGACCCGCATAAAATTTCGTGGGACAGCAATCTTGAGCGGCACTTCATGCGCAACACAACGGGGCAGTTCCGCAATGAGGATGTGAGAGTGTCATTGTACCGTCCGTATGTGAAGGAGAATACTTACTTCAGCGGCGCAATGAATGAGCGTGTGTATCAGATGCCGCAAATATTCCCTGAGACAGACACGGAGAACCTCGTGATATGCGTCCCCGGCATTGGGAGCAAGAAGCCGTTTTCCGTCCTCATGACTGACTGCATACCTGAAGTGCAGATGATGATGAACGGCCAGTGTTTTCCGCTGTACTGGTACACGAGGGAGCCTGAGGGCGGTCTTTTCGGGGGCGGGCTTGTGCGTCATGACGGCATAGGGGACGAGTTCCTTGCGGATTTCCGTGAGCGTTACGGCGATGACGGGATAACGAAGCGTGATGTGTTCATGTACATTTACGGTGTGCTTTCGTCGCGTGAATATGCGGTGAGATTCGGTGATGATGCGAAGAAGGTACTTGCGAGGATTCCGCTGGTGAGTGATGCGGGTCTTTTCCGGGAGTTCGTGAGGATAGGGCGAGCTCTTGGTGTACTTCACGTGAACTATGAGGGTGCTGACATGTGGCCTGTTGAGCTTGACGGGTATGCGTCTGACCTGCGTGTGAAGGAGATGAAGATTCTGACGAGGAGCAAGGAGGACAAGCGGCCTGTAGGAATCAAGTACAACGACGGGCTGACGATTCGCGGGATTCCTGACTCGGCGTGGGAGTATGAGGTGAACGGGAAGAGCGCGCTAAGGTGGATTGCGGAGCGTTACTGCGATGACGTGGACGACAAGAGCGGACTGCGGAATGACTGCAACGCTTGGGGGCGTGAGAGCGGGAAGCCTGGGTATGTGATGGAGCTGATTCGGCGGGTAATCACTGTGAGTGTGAGGACTGCTGAGATTTTGGGGAATGTGCCTGAGCTTGGGGTGTGATATAATCGGGCTGTGTTAGGGGGGAAGCGAAGGGAGAAAGCTGAACCCCCCGGAAAAGTTACAACGCAATCGGTTTAGCGGCCAAATCTATCCCAGAGAAGCAAGGACAAACGTACCAACCAATAAAGAGCAGCGGCTGTATGAGCTATTGTCGGAAGATACTCACGCCACTGCTTTTTTGAGGCCTTCTTGCGCTTCCTGCTATGAGCCTGACCACGCAAGGCAATCACCTCCTTTCCACAGAGCGGTTCTCCGTTGAACGATGAGCCCTGTACTCACCCGAAGCTCCCTCTGAGAAATATTATAGCAGACTGTGTGTGATAAAATAGCGGGTGGTGGCGTGCTACTCAAAAAGAGCAGCGGCAAGAACACGAGGACATCGGACTATAATCGGTTCGGTGTCCTTCTGTGTGTTACAGGCTCGTAATCCTCAGCGGCCATGCTTCCCCGTCAAGCTCACCCATCATCTCCCTGATGCTCTTTCCGTTCACGGGATGCCTCCAGTTCTCCGGGATAATCTCACCCAGCGGCACGAGGACGAACAGGCGTTCCGGGATTCTCACATGCGGGATGGCCAGCTCCTCAGTGTCAAGAATCACATCACCCGCCAGCAGAATATCGATGTCAATCTTCCTTGCGCCCCAGCGGACGGACTCAACACGGCCTAATTCGCGCTCAAAATTTTTGACGGCCTTCAAGATTTCGTGAGGCTCAAAATTTGACGTGGCTTCGATTTTCACGCAGGCATTGAGGTAGTCAGGCTGAGGGACTCCTCCCCAAGGCTCGGTGCTGTAGACGCTGCTTTTCGCTGAGACATGGCCGAACGTTGCTAGCCTGTTAACCGCGTCCCTGAGATTCTGCAGACGGTTGCCGAGATTTGAGCCGAGACCGAAATATATTGCTGTCGGGGTTGTGGCCGGGCTTGCTGGTATGCTCGCGGGGGTTGTGCCTTGTGCCGGGTCTGTGTATATGTTCACGGAAAAATTCCACTCCTTACGCTATAATTTGCTCATCCCAAAAATTTTATTATGGAGGCGGTATCATGGGCAAATTCGCTCAAGACGCAAAGGAACTCCTAGCGGCAATCGGCGGCAAGGAAAACATCACAGCCGTATCACACTGCATCACCCGTATGCGCTTCGTCCTCACTGACCCCAAGAACGCAGACATCAAACGCATCGAGTCCATTAAGTCGGTCAAAGGCACGTTCACCCAGGCCGGGCAGTTCCAGGTCATAATCGGGAATGAGGTTGCTGACTTCTACAGGGACTTCACGGAAGTATCGGGCGTTTCGGGCGTGTCGAAGTCGGAAGTAAAAAGCATGTCCAAGCAGAACCAGAACATCCTCCAGCGTCTCATGACATCGATAGCTGAGATATTCGCGCCGTTAATTCCGGCTATTGTCGTGGGCGGCCTCATTCTCGGCTTCAGGAACGTGATTGACAGCATGGAGATTTTCGGCGGGGCTACGTTGGTCAGTCAGTCTCAGTTCTGGGCAGGCGTTGACCACTTCTTATGGTTACTCGGTGAGGCAGTCTTTCATGTCGGTATACCCGTCGGAATCTGCTGGACAATCATGAAGAAGATGGGCGGTACTGAGATGCTCGGACTCATTCTGGGACTGACGCTCGTATCATCACAGCTCACGAACGCATACGGAGTCGCGGCGGCTCTGGCTAACGGGACAATCAACCAGTGGAATTTCGGCTTCATCAAAGTCAACATGATCGGCTACCAGGCGCAGGTTCTCCCGGCAATGCTGGCGGCCTTCACTCTTGCTTACCTTGAGCGTTTCTTCAAGCGCGTGATTCCGCAGGTCGTGCAGATGATACTTGTACCGTTCTTCAGCCTGCTCTTTGCGGTAATGGCGGCTCATTTCGTGCTTGGTCCTATAGGCTGGCGGATTGGCTCGTGGATTTCTGCGGCGGTCTACGCGGGGATTTCCGGGTCATACCGTGTTGTGTTCGGGGCAGTGTTCGGGTTCTTCTACGCTCCGTTAGTTATCACAGGTTTGCACCACATGAGCAACGCAATCGACATTCAACTTATCGCGGATTTCGGCGGGACTATGCTGTGGCCGATGATTGCACTGTCGAATATCGCTCAGGGAAGCGCGGTTCTCGGAATGATTTTCCTCCAGCGTAGGAGCGCGAAGGCCAAAGAGCTGAATATCCCCTCGTGCATTTCGTGCTATCTCGGTGTTACTGAGCCTGCTATGTTCGGTGTCAACCTCAAGTACGTATTCCCCTTCATCTGCGGCATGACTGGCTCATGTGTCGCGGGAATCATCAGCACTGCTTCCAGCGTTACGGCCAGCGCAATCGGAGTAGGCGGCCTGCCCGGAATCCTGTCGATACAGCCGGGGTCAATCGCAATGTTCGCGGTCTGCATGGCGGTGGCGGTTGTCGTACCGTTCGCACTAACCTACATGGCCGGAAAACGCAAGGGCATCGACAAGGAAGCCAACGAGGAAGCGTTACAGCAGGAGCTTGCGGATAAGGCTAAAGCTGAACACGCCCCCGTCGACTTCATGGCCTTCCTGAGCGGCAAGACAGTAGCGATTACGGACGTGCCTGACGCGACATTTGCGGAGAAAGTTCTGGGTGACGGCATAGCGATTGAGCCGACGGACAATATTCTTGTCTCACCTGTTGACGCTGTAGTTGAGCAGACTATGGAGGGCAGCAACCACGCAATCGGACTCATCATGGCTAACGGTCTGGAATTGCTGTTACACATTGGGCTTGATACTGTTGCGATGAACGGTGAGGGCTTCACAATTCACGTTGCGGAGGGCGACAGGGTCAAAGCAGGCCAGGAGCTGATCACGTTTGACCCGGAGAAAATCCGCGCCGCGGGCCACCCGGTAACAACAATCATGGTCATCACTAACGGCGAGGGCTACGGGTCATTCAGGTTTGACGCGGGGCTCGAAGTCAAAGCCGCCGAGAACGTCATAGCGCACGCGGAGTAAGGGTGAGAATCATGCAGGACAAATACAAGTCATCAGCCGTCTACCAGATATACATCAAGTCCTTCTGCGACTCCAACGGCGACGGAATAGGCGACCTCAACGGAATACGCTCAAAGCTCCCCTACCTTCACTCGCTCGGTGTCAAATACATCTGGGTGACTCCGTTCTTCTGCTCACCTATGGCGGATAACGGCTACGATGTCTCGGACTACAGGAACGTCAACCCGATGTTCGGGACAATGTCAGACTGCGAGGCAATGATTCGCGAGGCTGACGCGCTGGGAATGGGCTTCATGTTCGATATGGTGTTCAACCACACGTCGGACGAACACGAGTGGTTCAGGAAGGCTCTTGCTGGCGACCCGAAATATATGGACTACTACATTTTCCGGGACAACCCGCCGGAATGGTCATCAGTATTCGGCGGCCCGGCGTGGAAGTTCGTGCCATCACTCGGCAAGTACTACCTTCACCTGTTCGACCCGAAGCAGCCCGATCTGAACTGGGACAACCCCCAAGTCCGCGAGGAGCTGAAAGACGTTGTGCGTTTCTGGAAGGCAAAAGGCGTGAAGGGATTCAGGTTTGACGTTCTGAATCTCATCTCGAAGCCCGCGAATCTGGACTCACTCCCGGCCGGGTCAGGGGTTGCTTCCTGCAAGGACGGCCCGCACATTCACGAGTACATTCAGGAGCTTGTGAGGGATGCGGGAATAGGCGACATGATTACTGTCGGCGAAATGTCGTCAACAACCCTCGAACAGTGCAAGCAGTACGCGAACCCTTCCGGCTCTGAGCTGTCGATGTGCTTCAACTTCCATCACCTCAAGGTCGACTACAAGGACGGCGGGAAATGGACTCTGATGCCCCCTGACCTTCACGAATTGAGGCGTATATTCTCCACGTGGCAGGAAGGAATGAGCCAGGCGGGAAGCTGGCAGGCTCTCTTCTGGTGCAACCATGACCAGCCGCGCATAGTCTCACGTTTCGGGGACGAGGGCGAATACTGGAAACAGTCGGCGAAAATGCTGGCTACGTTCGTGCATCTCATGCGGGGGACACCGTACATCTATCAGGGCGAGGAGCTTGGGATGACCAACGCGCACTTCACGGACATATCGCAGTATCAGGATGTTGAGTCGACCAACTACTACAGGATAATGCGGGATAACGGAGTGAGTGAGGCTGATGCGCTGGCGATACTTGGTGCGAAATCGCGGGACAATGCGCGCACCCCCATGCAGTGGACGGCAGGGCATGAGGCGGGCTTCACGTCCGGGGAATCGTGGCTCACCGTCAACCCCAACCACACGGAAATCAACGCTGAGTCCGAAGAGTCAGACCCCGACTCAATCTTGAGCTATTACCGTCAGTTAGTCCAGCTCAGGAAGGATTACCCGGTGATTTCGGAGGGTGATGTGAGATTCATCGACACGGGGAATGATAAGGTCATCGGCTATGAGCGCAGGCTGGGTGAAGTGAGGCTTGTTGTTCTGTGCAATTTCAGCGGGAATGATGAGGCTGTTGCGGGTGTTGACGTGAAAGGCAAGGTGCTTATCGGGAATTATTCCGGGTCTCACAAGATGATGAAGCCTTATGAGACTCTCGCGATTCTTGAGGGGTAACACAAGCGGGGAAAAATTGCCGGGATTCCTGATGAGGGAGTCCCGGTTTTTTTGCGGACTAGTAGAGGCTGAAGCCGTAGTTAGCGGGCTGTCTCGGTGTTGCGGTGTCAGGGGTGCTTGTCCTGATTACGTCCTCGCGGTCAAAAAGTATCACTTCCGCTTCGGGAGTCTCGTATGCTTTCCTGCTGTCCATGTCATTCACCTCCTCCGTAAATTTCTGGCCTGTTCTTCCTGTATGTCATTGTCGCGTCCCAGTAACGCCAGAGGGAAGTTACAGCGCGTTTCATGGCCGCCTCACTGCTGTGTATTGCGGACTGGACGTAGGATAGTGCTGAGAGTTTCACCTCAAAGCTGACTTCCTGCATGTTGTCATACTGAGTTGTGATGCTGACGGTGTGAGTCGTTCCGAGCTTGTGGGCTGATATATTCCCGATGCTCACAACATACTCACTGCCTTTCCTCACGGCCATGTTCTTACTTCCTCCGTCAACATAAGCCGCAACATTCCCGGTGTATGTGTCCTTAGAGGCAAGGTAAAGCTCAATGGCGGTCTCAGAGTCGAGGACAAGGGCGAAGCTGACATCCTTAATCCC